>JAXHUV010000183.1:0-4711 GCA_034189445.1 Pseudomonadota bacterium | reverse complement strand
GTCGGCGCACTTGGCTGCCATATCTTTGCCAAACATCTCATATTGATCCAGCGCGAGCAGGCTTTGTTTGGTCTGACGGTATTGTTTGTCGTTGCGGATGCCTTGCAGGATTTCCAGAAAGATGAGGTCTCCGATAGCAACGGATCCTTGGACTATCGAGGCATCCAGCAGGTCAGTTTGCGGATTTTTGACTCCGTTGAAATAGTCTATCCAGGCGCTGGTATCTACCAGTATCATCGGGCGATCCGCATTTCATCCAGGTCGCCTTCCCACTTGATCTTGCCTCGCAGCTTTCGAATTTCCTGCTGTTTGCTCAACTGAACCAGAAGTTTCAGACCTTGCTCAACGGCTTCTTTTTTGGTTTCGCAACCGGAGGCTTTGAGGGCTTCGGCCATCAACTGGTCGTCAATGACAATATTCGTTCTCATGGCGCACCTATGTGTATGGTTTTCAAATTCTATACACAGTCTAGCGCTTGAGGGAGAACATAACAATCGGCCGCACAGCGACCGATTTCCCACCGCTTCGCGGCTCCAAACCGGCGCGTGAGCCGGGCGTTACACCTCACTGATCGGGCCTTGACTGGCGTACGGCAAAGCCGTATATTTTGGCAATCCTATTCATCGAAACGTCAACGTTCACCAAGCTATTGTCGAACTCACGGATGAGGAATACCGTGGGCTTCAAACTTACCTTCTACAGAAGCCAGATGCCGGGGATCTGATTAAAGGTTCGGGTGGTGTTCGTAAAGTTCGGTGGGCACCGGCGGGCTCGGGAAAGTAAGCGGTGGCATCAGAGCAATTTATTACTGGAAGAAATCCGACCACGAGATATGGATGCTCACGCTGCACACTAAATCAGAGCGCGCCAGTATTCCTGGCCACACGCTCAAGCAGATAGCGGAGGCAATCAAAAATGGGTGACAGGAACCTTGAAGCAAGAGATTCTTGACGGTATCAATGAAATCAAGCAGTTCAAGAAGGGAAAATTGGCTCTACGGACGCATGAGCTTTCAGAACCTTCACCGCCCAAAATGATCAGACTGAAGTTGCACATGTCGCAGTCAGCATTTGCCAGTCTTATGGGCGTGAGTGTGCGAACCCTTCAGGATTGGGAACAGGGTCGGCGCGAGCCGCAGGGTCCTGCGGTTGCGCTTTTGCGCATTGCTGACCAACACCCGGAAGTCTTTAATCAGCTTCACTGACCAACGTGAGGTGTAACCAGGCCATCCACCGGCCAGCCGCCGGGCGAACCTTCCCCGGTTGATCAACAACCGCCGTTGCCTCCTCCTGCCTTGGGTGCGGATCCATCAATCCCTCGGAGGTGATTAAATAATAACCAATCCAGGCGGGTGGTTTGGCGACGCCAGGGCGACATCAGCGCGTTCATTGATAATGATCCTCACAGACATCAGACAGAGAGCAGATATGACAGCAACTACCGATTTTCTTCTCAACCGTTCGTCAGAGCCCAGGCTGAAGTCGCCCGCACCGGACCGGACAACTCTCGACCGAGCCTTCTCTTGTGCCGCCCGCGCACCGGATCACGCACTGCTCAGGCCCTGGCGCTATCTGGTGATTGAGGGCGAGGGGCTGGAGGCGCTGGGTGAACTGTTTGCCTCCACCTGCGCCGACAACTCTGATGAGAAAGAGGTTGAAAAGCTTAGGCATGCACCTCTTCGAGCGCCGATGGTGATTGTGGGAATCGCGTCGCCGAGAACCCATCCCAAAGTACCTGAAATCGAGCAGTTGATGTCGGCCGCAGCCGGCATGAGTTTCATTGAACTGGCGCTGCAGGATGCGGGTTACGGTGTGATGTGGCGGACCGGCGCTGTTGCTTACCATTCTTCAGTACACGTCGGTCTGGGCCTGGAAGAGAATGAGCAGATTGTCGGTTTTCTCTACACCGGAACGGTCTCAGCGTCCAAGTCGGCTGTTCCGAGGCCAGCGGTTGATGAGTTCGTGCGTCATTGGCCCTGACATTCTGTCCCAATGCCCCCAGTCCGCGCCGGGGGAAGCAGCTTGCCGCTTTTTCCTGCCTATTCCTTGCTACGGTTTCCCTGACCGCTCCTTTATTTCTTTGCAGGGCCCGCCAGTACGGGCTTTCCTGACAAATTCAAATCTCACCTGAATTCTGGCATCCAGCTTGCTTTAGTCCTGTCAAAGAGCACCGCCGACAAAAACAGGTCGGCATACTGGTGCAGTTTTCGGGAGGCAACATGGCAATTACGTTCGATTCGGCTCTGGGCATTCACCAACACGCGGTTGAAGCGCGGGTTAAACGTGCCGAAGTTCTGGCAAATAACCTTGCGAACGCTGATACCCCGGGATTCAAAGCCCGCGACCTGGATTTTCAGGCGATGATGCAGAAGGCCCAGGAGCAGGTCAGCGGATTCCAGATGGCCAAAACGCATGACGCGCACATGGATAGCTCTCTGTCGGCGGGGGAAAGCGATTTGATGTATCGGGTACCCCACCAGCCGTCGGTTGACGGCAATACCGTGGATGCCCAGCAGGAGCAGACCCGCTTCATGCGCAACGCCATGGATTTCCAGGCCAGTTTCCAGTTTCTGAACAGTAAGTTCAGCGGTTTGACCAAAGCCCTCAAGGGCGAATAAGCCGCAACCACAGGATTAGCGAAGGAGATATTTCATGTCACTGGGCAGCATTTTTGACATCGCCGGTTCCGGCATGACCGCGCAATCACTGCGGCTGAACACAACCGCGTCCAACATCGCCAATGCGGAGACAGCCAGTTCCAGCACGGGTGAAACCTATCGGGCCAGGAAGCCGGTTTTCTCGGCCATTCGGCAGTCCCTGATGAACCCGGGGCAGGGCGGTCTGCCGTTGGCAGCTGATGAGGGCCAGGGTGCCGGCGTCAGGGTTGACGGTATCGTTGAAAGCGATGCGGAGCTGCAGATGCGTTACCAGCCACATCACCCGGCAGCCAACGAAGACGGTTATGTCTTCTACCCCAATGTGAATGTGGTTGAGGAGATGGCGGACATGATGTCGTCATCCAGAAGTTTCCAGATGAATGTGGATGTCATGAATACAGCCAAATCCATGATGCAGCGCATTCTGACTCTTGGTCAGCAGTAACAGGTTGAGGAGCACAACATGACTGCAGTAAATGCAACAGACGCGTCGGATGTTCTGAGCCAGTACCAGCTGAAGCAACAGAATGGCGGCCAGGGTACCAGTGAGCTGGGCCAGAATGAGTTCATGGACCTGATGCTGGCGCAACTGAAAAACCAGAACCCACTGGAACCCCAGGACAACGGCGAATTTATTTCCCAGCTTGCCCAGTTCAGCTCGCTGGAGGAGATGCAGAATCTTTCCGGTACGGTTGAGGATGTGGTTGGGCAGTTCCGTTCCACCCAGGCGCTCCAGGCGTCGGCGATGGTGGGCAAGACCGTGCTTGCGCCCTCACAGATTGGCATTCTTGGTGCCGAAGGTGAGATTACTGGGAACATTGAGGTGCCGGCATCCACTGGCGGGCTTCGGCTGTCGATTGAAGGGCGGAATGGTGAGCGGGTGCGTCAGATTGATCTTGGCGCAAATCAGGCCGGTGTGGCGTCCTTCCGTTGGGATGGCCAAGATGGCAACGGCAATCCCTTGCCGCCGGGCCCCTACCGGATTGTGGCAGAGGCTTCCTATCCCGATGGGCCGCAGCAGTTGAGCACCATGGTGAGCGCCAATGTGGATAGCGTATCTCTGGGCCAGGGCGGCTCGATTACTCTGAATCTTGCGGGCATGGGCTCCATTGCCCTGTCTGATGTGAAACAAATTAACTGATACCGGTGAAACACCAAGGAGTGAACCATGGCATTTAATACGGGTTTGAGCGGCCTTCGTGCGGCATCGGTGGATCTGGACGTCACCGGCAACAATATTGCAAACGCCAGCACCGTCGGCTTCAAGGGCAGCAAGGCGCAGTTTGGCGATTTGTACGCTAACGGCTTTCTGAGCTCCGGCAGCAACCCGGTAGGCGATGGTGTCACTGTTCAGGATATTCAGCAGCAGTTCGGCCAGGGCAATATCAGCTTTACCGATAGTGGCCTGGATATGGCGATTGATGGTGATGGCTTCTTTATCCTGAATAATGGAGGGGAAGTACAGTATTCCCGGGCTGGCCAGTTCGGTATTGATAAAGAAGGCTTCGTGGTCAACAACCAGAACATGAAAGTGCAGGGGTATACTGCTGATCAGGACGGTAATCTCTCTGGTGTGCGCGGCGACCTTCGGATTGAAACCAATAACCTGGCCCCACGCCGGACCACCAACCTGCAGACAGATTTGAACCTGGACTCACGGGAATCTGTGCTTGAAAATAGGTTGAAGTTTTTTCCTTTAAAGACTGATGATTTCTCAACAGGAGAAAAAATAACCGCCTCCTACGGAGATGACAGCCCAGATCAATTTGTAACGATTGATGATACGTCCACCGCAAAATCTATTGCAGACAAGTTGTCAGAAATGTCTGGCGTGACGGCTTCTGCAACAACATCGGCTGCAATCGATACGACTGCCAATGGCGACTTAACAACAACAAGCAGTATTAATGATTTGTTGGGTGGTAATCTGGTATTCGAAATCAATGGTGATCCGTTGGATTTGACTGGTGTCAGTGATCTCGCTGGTCTTGAAGCGGTAATCGATAATTATGAAGATAGCTCTATCAGTGCCAGCAGAGATGGCAATACCCTAAC
>JAXHUV010000182.1:0-4713 GCA_034189445.1 Pseudomonadota bacterium | reverse complement strand
CATCGATCATCAGGGTGTTTTCAGCCTGATGGGGTGTCAGGCGCTGGAGATCATGCCAGAACGACGGATCTTCCTTGGGCTTGCCCAATTGGTGACTGGAGACAATGGCATCCACCCGGGCATCAAGGCCGGTTCGCTGAAGCTTCAGGGCCAGGGGATCCGGGTGGCAGTTGGTGACGATCACCGATTGGAGCCCGGACTGCCTGAGCGCATCCAGAAAATCCGTTACCTGGGGGCGGTAACCGATCCTGTCACCCACTTCCGCTTTCAGGCCGGTGATGTCCAGGGAAAGCCGCTCGCTCCAATAATCGGTGCAATACCAGTTCAGTGAGCCACGCTCGGCCATGATCATGGGAATCAGGCGGTCTTTTGCTTCCCGAGGGTGGAGATTGTGGTGCTCGGCGTAGCGTGCCGGCAAATGTTCGAGCCAGAAGTGGTTATCAAAATGCAGATCCAGCAGAGTCCCGTCCATATCCAGGAACACGGTGTTGAGGGAAGACCAGTCAACCATAGAGAGAAATAGCCTGAGGAATTTCCTTCAGGCTGCCGGAGTTTGCCCGTTGGGGCAAGCCGTGATGGTACGGTTGCCTGCTCGGGGAAAGCGTATCAGTTGCTGGTCTGTTCAACCGTTTCAGGCTTTTTACCGGTGCGGGTGCAGCCCAAACAGCGCACGAAGGTCGCTCTGGCGGGTCCCATTACCAGGACTTCACCGGCCTCACCGGCATTGCCGCCGAGCAGCGAAAAAGGCAGTGACACCAGGTAGACGGCGCTGCCTACAATGGTGGTTGCCAGCAGGGCCGGGCGAATAAAAATGGCATCGCCGGTCATGGCCAGTGCTGACGGAGTTTCGTCTACAGCCTGGGCGTGACCAAGGGATGAAAATGCCAACAGGCAGGCTGCCACAGTGGCTATCAGGGTGCGGGAAGTCTTACCGGTCATTGTACTGTCTCCTGAGCTTTTGGCCCGTAGGTACTGCCCCTGAAGATGACAGCACCGGGATCACATCAAGTGGATATCATCCCATTATAAAGCGTGGGGGTTAATCCTCTGTTAACTAGTTTCCATCCTGAAACGCCATCCCTGGCGTTTCGCGGAGTCGCCGGGTCAAAACGCGGTTTTACCCGGCTCGCAAAATCAAGCGCTTGCGCCCTCGATTTTGGCGGCACTTCCCTGTGCCGCGTTAGTGCTCAGCCAAAACGGCTGTTTCTGGTTAGGCACTAACTATGAATCATATTTGCGCATTTTCAAACGATTTTTCGCTGTTGGCCGCTGAATGCGCTATCTTGTAAGTATTCAACGCTGGCAGCGTGGACAATAAACCGTCGCGCGGTTGTTCATCCGGATTTCCTTCAGCGGTGTCCCGCACTCCTCGCAGGGCTGGCCACCGCGACCATATACCAGTAGAGACTGGGCAAAATACCCCGGCTTGCCATCACTGTTCACAAAATTCCGCAGAGTGGTTCCGCCCATCAGGATGGCGGCGCTGAGCGTCTCACGGATCGCCTCGGCCAGCCCGTGATAGCGGTCCCGGCTGATTCGCCCGGCTTTGCGGCGAGGGTGGATGCCCGCTTTGAACAGGGCTTCGTTGGCATAGATGTTACCGACCCCGACCACCACCTGACTGTCCATGATGAACGACTTCACCGGGGTATTTTTGCTGCGGGACAGCCGGAACAGAAACTCGCCACTGAATTCCGGGGCCAGGGGTTCGGGGCCAAGATGGCTGATCAGCGGGTGCTTATCGGCCGAGTCGGCCCAGAGCCAGCAGCCAAACCGGCGGGGGTCATTGAATCGCAGAATGACGCCTGACTGTAACGCCAGGTCGATATGGTCATGGGGCAGTGGTGGCGTACTGTCGCTGATAATGCGCAGGCTGCCGGACATGCCGAGGTGAACAATCACCGAGCCCTGATCCATGTTCAGGAACAAATACTTGGCCCGTCGGTCTACACTTCTGATGACCTGACCTTCGAGTTTCTCGGCAAGATCCGCCGGAACAGGCCAGCGCAAGCTTGCGTTACGCACGGTCACACGGCCAATGGTTTTGCCCTCACAGTGAGGGGCGATGCCACGGCGGGTGGTTTCTACTTCAGGCAACTCAGGCACGGGTGGAAGTCTCCGACATAAAAGGCATGCATAAGTGTAATCAGTAACAATTCTGCATCCAGATGCTGTTGTTTTGGCTTACAACTGTACGCTAAAGTTGGCGGATTGGCCCAGCAGCCTGCGCCAGGGATAATGATTTTGGGGGTTTTTATGTGGTTTAATGGTCTTCTTGACCTGTCGTGGATGCACCTCATTCTGGTAACACTTGGAATGACTCACGTCACGATTGTCAGTGTAACGCTCTATCTGCACCGCCACTCCGCACATAACTCGCTGGACCTGCATCCGGTTCTTAAACACTTCTTCCGTTTCTGGCTCTGGCTGACCACCGCCCAGAACACCAGGGAGTGGACGGCTACCCACCGTAAACACCACGCCAAGTGCGAAACCGAGGAAGACCCTCACAGCCCGGTGGTGTTGGGTATACGCAAGGTTCTGTTCCAGGGGGCCGAGCTTTATGCTGAATCGGCGACCCCGGAAACGCTTGAACGCTATGGCCAGCGCACCCCGGAAGACTGGGTAGAGCGGAATGTCTACAGCCGCTACAAAATGCTGGGCATCGCATTGATGGCGGTGATCAACCTGGCTCTTTTCGGCGTTCATGGCATCTGGATCTGGGCGGTACAGATGATGTGGATCCCGGTGTGGGCTGCCGGTGTCGTTAACGGCATTGGCCACTGGATGGGTTACCGGAACTACGAGTGTGCCGATAACGCCCGTAACATCAGCCCGCTGGGCCTTCTGATTGGCGGTGAAGAGCTGCATAACAATCACCACACCTACCCGAATTCCTCCAAGCTGTCCCGTCGTTGGTTCGAGGTGGATATCGGCTGGGGCTACATCCGTCTGCTCCAGTTGTTCGGACTTGCCAGGCCCAAGGGCTATCGGCCGATTGCCCACCATGTACCGGGCAAGCTGGAGGTGGATGTAGAAACTGTTCAGGCCATTGCCAACAACCGGTTCGATATCATGCGCCAGTACCGCAAGCGCGTTATGGAGCCAGCACTTCGCCAACAGAAGTCACTGATGGACGATGAGATCCGTCCACGGTACTGGAAGCTCAAGCAACTGCTCTCCCGTGAAATCACACTGATTCAGCCCAGGGAAAAGGAAACCCTGGAGTCGGTGCTGGAGCGCAACACGGTGCTGCGCCAGATCTATGAGAAGAGCCATGAGCTGCAGGCGCTCTGGCGTCAGCGTGGGCTCAAACCCCAGGACAAATTGAATGCTCTGGTGGCGTGGTGCCGGGAGGCGGAAGCCAGCGGCATCCGCTATCTTGAGGAGTTTGCCGAGCACCTCAGGGCTTATTCGCTGCGCCCGGCAGCGTGAGCCGGCGCTGAAGATCGACCTGAACCTGCTTCGCCGGTGAATTCGGGGTCAGATGAATGCTTTCATCTGACCCCTTTTTCATTCTGACCGGGAAATGACCCGGAACAGGGAGTAGGTCACCTGGCCAGCGCTTTTCTGCCGATGCAGATGCCAGGATGCAGGCACTGCCGGGGTTGGCAATTCGCTCTCGTGTTCCACGTAAACCCAGCCGCCGGATTTTATCCAGGCCTGATCGTCCAGTAGCGGGAACAGTTTTTCCAGCCAGCCCTGACGGAACGGTGGGTCCATGAACAGGATGTCGAATGGCGGTCGGTTTCTCTGGCGCAGATAGCTTTCGGCGTCCGAGCACACCACCTCGCCACCCTCGGATTTCAATAGCCTGAGGTTGTCCCGGAGTGCTCTCGCAAGTGCGGGCGTGTGATCCACCAGGGTCGCCCGTCCGGCACCTCTGGACAGCGCCTCCAGCCCAAGTGCGCCGGAGCCGGCGAACAGGTCCAGGCAGTCGCTGCCCGCAAGATGGAAGGCAAGCCAGTTGAACAGGGTTTCCCGGGTGCGGGCGGGCGTTGGCCGCACGCCACCGGCGTCCGGGAAGCGCAGTTTCCGGCTGCGCCAGTCGCCGCCTATAATCCGCAGCTCACCGGTACCGATGTCTTTGCGCGCCGGAGCCACACCGCGATTGGGTGGGTTTCTTTTGGAAGGGTTCTGGCTTGCGGGCTTTCGGTGCGCCATGGTCGCGGTTCCGGGAATTTGCTGGGTTCTGGGTATCTGCGGGCATCTTACCGGAAACCGACACCGGCGCGATAATCCGGGCGGCTCTCACTTCACCGGGACAGTCTGGTAGAATATCGGCTTGATTTGTCCCGCCCATTCAGACTGATGGATTGACTTTTATGACGGCAGAGTGGATTTCAATCGGCCTTCTGGCCCTTCTTGTGCTCTTATTTGTCCTGGATATCGCTGGCAACCGAAGCCGGGCACCACGCCCGAAGCCGGTACCCCAGCGCAAGCCGGAGGTTGCCAAAGGGCCGGCACCGAAGCCGAAAAAGGGCGAGAGCGAAGCGCCTGCCGCCGTCGAGCCGCAACCAGAGCCAATGCCTGAGCCGGAACCGGCACTCGAGCCCGCGCCAGTGGAAGAGCCGCAAGAAACGCCGGAACCCGAGCCCCAGATCAGCGTTTTTGAACGCATCCGAGCGGGGTTGGATAAGACCCGGGCGAGCCTGACCGGTGGCTTGTCGGAACTGTTCTCGCTGAGCAAGAAAATTGACGAGGACCTGCTGG
>JAXHUV010000181.1:0-4720 GCA_034189445.1 Pseudomonadota bacterium | reverse complement strand
GGTTGCTGTAGACCAGGTGTGAGGCCGGATCATAGACTGGCTGCAAGAACGGATCGCTCAGATCAATGGCAATGATGTCCGCCAGCTTGCCCTCGGCCAGTGACCCCAGCTCGTGATCCCGCCCCAGGGCCCGGGCCCCGTTGATGGTTGCCATTTCCAGAGCCTTGTGGGCAGGTAACGCCGAGGCATCGCCGGCCACCACTTTGGCCACCATGGCGGCGGTGCGGAGTTCTCCGAACAGATCCAGATCGTTGTTGCTGGCAGCGCCGTCGGTGCCAATAGCGACATTGATTCCGCTATCCAGGAGTTCCTGCACCGGGCAAAGGCCGCTGGCCAGCTTCAGGTTCGATTCCGGACAGTGAATGACATGGGCGCCAGATTGTTTCAGCAGACTGATATCGGCGCTGTCGATCTGGGTCATATGCACGCACTGGGTTTCGGGGCGAAGTACGCCGAGGTCCGCCAGTCTGGCCGTCGGTCGCTGGCCCAGTTTTTCATTGGCCTCAGCTACTTCGAATGCGGTTTCGTGCAGATGTATCTGGATGGCGGCACCGGTTTTTTCCGACAGCCGGACGGCTTCGGTCATTGGGCCATCGGACACGGTGTAGGGTGCATGGGGGCCAATGGCCGGCATGATGTAGCCATCGGTTTTCCAGGTGTCGATAAAGCCGGCGCCCTTGCTGAGATATTCATCAGGACCGGAACCCCAGGGTGTTGGAAAATCCAGCAGCGGAAAACAGATCTGCGCGCGGACACCCGCATCGTGGGCGATCTGTGCAGTGATTTCCGGAAAGAAATACATGTCCGAAAACGTGGTGGTTCCGGTGCGCAGCATTTCGGCCATCGCCAGTTGGGTGCCATCGGCAATGAACTGTTCGCTGATAAAGCGACTTTCGGCCGGCCAGATGTGATCGTTCAGCCAGGTCATGAGCGGAAGATCGTCCGCCATTCCGCGAAACAGGGTCATGGCCGCGTGGCCGTGCATGTTGATCAGGCCGGGCATGACAACATGTTGGGGAAGATCGACGGTTTCACGGGTTCGGAATGTCCGGTCCGCCTGCTCCTGGGGGATTACGGCGGCCAAGCGGTTACCCTGGATTATGACTGCGTGATTCTCAAGCACCGTGCCTGCCGGCTCAATTGGAATCAGCCAGCGCGCGTTGATGCGAATATCGGCCGCAGTGATGGTGTCTGCCGTCATTCATTCCTGCCTTACAGCGCTTGGTGCGAACCTGCCGCACCTTGAAAATGTAGCCCGGAAGTATAACCGTTATACTGGCAGTTTTCAGCGCTGAAAAACCGGAGCAGTTTTCTATGGCAACAACCCCGAAGCCCTCTTCCGAACGCAGCATTGGCACCGTTGCAATACGCTGGCATGGCAGCAGTCTTGAGCTGCTCGACCAACGTCTGCTGCCGGCAGAGGAACACTGGATAACGCTGGAAGGAGCAGCCGGTGTATCGCAAAGTATCCGGGATATGGTGGTTCGGGGCGCTCCCGCGATCGGTATCAGTGCGGCTTATGGCGTTGCTCTGGCTGCACAGCATGCTGGCGGTGGCGACTGGAAAACGGAAATCAAACAGTCCATTCGTGAGTTGGCGGCATCACGCCCTACGGCGGTGAACCTGTTCTGGGCACTGCAGCGCATGGAGCGGGTGTTCCACGCCTGTCACTCCCTGGACGAGGCGGTAAAACGGCTGGCCCGGGAAGCCGAAGCGATCCACGAGGAAGACCTGGCTGCCAATTTTGCCATGGCGGACCATGCCCTGGAGTTTATCGGAGCAGAGACACCGATTTCGGTGCTGACCCACTGCAACACCGGCGCACTTGCCACCGGAGGTTATGGCACAGCCCTGGGCGTTGTTCGCCGGCTGAATGAGAAAAATCTGCTGAAAGAAGTCCATGCCGATGAAACCCGACCCTGGCTTCAGGGCAGCCGGCTGACAGCCTGGGAACTGTCCCGGGACGGTATTCCCGTCACCCTGAATGCCGATAGTGCCGCTGGGGCCATAATGGCCCATAACGACGTACGCTGGGTGATCGTCGGTGCGGATCGCATCACCGCCAATGGCGACGTGGTTAACAAGATCGGCACCTACGGCCTTGCGGTTCTGGCCCGCCACCACAAGGTAGGCTTTATGGTGGTCGCGCCTTCAAGTACCGTGGATATGGCCATGGCGTCAGGGGCGGATGTACCCATTGAGGAGCGTGATGGCGTTGAGATCCGGGAGATGCGCGGTATAGCCCTGGCGCCGGAAGGCGTCGCGGTGTTCAATCCGGTTTTCGATGTGACGCCGGCCAGCCTGATTGACGCCATCGTTACCGAAAAGGGTGTGGTGCATAACCCGAATATTACCGGTATGAGGGCGTTATTTGGTTGACGCCGGAGTGCCGCTCCGGCGTCTGTTTAGCGGGTTACCGCGGAGGCCGGAGCCTGTGCCGCGAATTGTCGCGGATCCAGGATGGACGCCATGCGGTTATCCAGATCCAGCATGTCAGCCATGATGTGGCCGCCTTCCTGGATCACGAAATCCAGTTCTTCTTCGGTGGAATCCAGATCAGCCGCCTGCTGGTCCTGCCAGTCTTCAAGGTCTTCCAGGGAATCGAACGGCGGTTGTCCTTTCAGTTCACGCCTGGCGTTCGCGATGGTCAGCCGTGTGCGTTCAATCTGCTCGTGCTGGGTGCGACGTTGTTCCAGGTTCAGGCTGACACTATCCCTGGCGCGCTGTTTGGTCAGGAAGTCGATTTCCTGCTGTAACAGGCTGAATTCGGCGTTGCTTGAGAACCGTTCCTCGTGACGCTTGCGAAGCTCGTCAATGATACCGCTGAAATCAAAGTAGCGAGTGTGCGGCACGGCTTCGATCTGGTCCCAGGGCAGGGCATGGTCCAGGGCGTCCTCACCAATGCGTGTCTTGTCGATACGGGATGGAATCTCAATGTCTGGAATCACCCCCTTGTGCTGCGTAGAGCCACCGGATACCCGGTAGAATTTTGATTGGGTAATCTTGAGCTGGCCATGGTTCAGGGGGCGTACCGCCTGAACCGTGCCCTTGCCAAAGGTCTGGGAGCCGACGACCAGCCCTCGGCCATAATCCTGGATGGCTCCGGCAAAGATCTCGGACGCTGATGCACTCATGCGGTTGGCAAGCACCACCAGCGGGCCGTCATAGGCGACCGACGGATCCTCATCATTCAGTACCTGCACATCGTTGTTGGCATTGCGAATCTGAACAGTGGGGCCTTTATCGATAAAAAGACCGACCAGATCATTGGCTTCGTGCAGGGCGCCACCACCATTGTTGCGCAAATCCACCACCAGTCCGTCGAGGCCTTCGGCCTCGAGTTCCGTGATCAGGTTGCGGACGTCCCGGGTGGTGCTCTTGTAGTTTGGATCACCGGCCTGCATGGCCTGAAAATCGGCATAGAACGTGGGAACGGTGATCACGCCAATGGTGTATTCCCGGCCGCCACGCTCAAGGCGAATGGTGTCCTTGCTGGCGCTCTGTTCTTCGAGCTTGACCTCATCCCGTTTGATGGCAATGGTCTTGGTAATGGTTTCATCGGCCGCGTTGGCCGGAATGACTTCCAGTGTGACCGTTGAGTTCCGTGGCCCACGAATCAGGCCCACCACTTCGTCCAGGCGCCAACCGATCACGTTCACCGGTTTTTCATCTTCCTGGGCGACCGAGACAATTCGAGCGGCTGGCTCGAGTTGACCCTGCTTCGAGGCTGGCCCGCCGGGTACCAGCCGAACCACCTTGGTATATTCGTTGTCTGATTGAAGAACCGCGCCAATGCCTTCCAGGGAAAGGCTCATGTTGATGTTGAAGTTCTCGGAGGTGCGCGGTGAAAAGTAAGATGTGTGCGGGTCCCATATGCCGGTAAACGCATTCATGTAGGCCTGGAACGCATCTTCACTGCGAGCCTGGTAGGCGCGTTTGAGCTGGCCCTCGTAGCGGCGGCGCAGGGTTTCGACAATGGCTTCATCCTCGGCACCGTTCAGGCGCTGTGCCAGCACCGCGTTTTTGATGCGCTTTACCCAGAGATCATCCAGGGCCTTGGCATCAGGTTCCCAGTCGGCTTCCGAGCGGTCGACCAGAATGCTTTCATTGGCCGAGAAGTCCAGCGAATCCATGCCGTTGTCAATGGTTTTCAGAGCAAACTGGAGACGCTCGATAACCCGTTGCTGCACCAGGTTGTAGATATCGAAGCCTGGCTGCAGCTGGCCGGTTTTCAGGGCTGAGCCCAACCGGGTTCGGATTTTGTCGAATTTTGCGATGTCGTCCTGTGATAAATAGATGCGCTGGCCGTCCAGGTAGTTCAGGTAGGCGTCAAACACATCGCCGGACAGTTCATCGCTGATTCCCAGGTCCCGGAAGTGGGTAAATTGCAGCTGACGGGCAATCAGGATGTTTGCTCGTGCCTGATCAATCGTAGGCGCGACTGGCTGGTAAACAGCCCGGGTGTCAACCTTGGCGTGCAGCCCCAGTGACATCGACAGCAGCAATGCCACAGTCATTGCCTTGCACACCCCGAACGGGACAGATCCGGTCGGAGAGCGACGAGCCATAATTCTTTCCGCGATGGTCATAAATGCTTACCTGACGGTGTGGGGGAGCAACCAGTTATACCTGAGTTGATCTACCCGTGAACGATTGAATTTATTGTAGGCAAGCACCACACCCGATACGCCCTGCCTATGGCATCGGGTGTGGTGCTTGC
>JAXHUV010000180.1:0-4754 GCA_034189445.1 Pseudomonadota bacterium | reverse complement strand
GTCACTGGCTGCACTGTGCCTCGAACGACCACCTGACCTGGCTGGCGCCCCATGAAAAGCGGGGCCAACAGGCGATGGATGAGGTGGGGATCCTGCCTCGTTTCCAGGGCGTGCTCTGCCACGATCACTGGAAACCGTATTACCGCTATGAGTGCCAGCACGCCCTGTGCAATGCCCATCATCTGCGGGAACTTCAGCGGGCCTGGGAGCAGGACAAACAAGCCTGGGCACGGCAGATGCAGCGCCTGTTGTGCGCCATGCGCGATGCGGTTCAGGCGGCCGGTGGCAGCCTGCCACCGGACAAGGCGGACCGGTGGCGCACCGTGTACCGGAAATGCCTTGGCAGGGCGGAAAAAGCGTGTCCGCCACCGGATGAAAGCCAGCGGCAGGGACAGCGCGGCCGACTCAAACGCACACGTGCCCGCAACCTGCTGGAGCGCCTGCGCGACTATGAGACGGATGTCCTTCGTTTTCTGGATGACCCGGTGACCCCGTTTACCAATAACCAGGGCGAACGCGACATCCGCATGCTCAAAGTGCAGCAGAAAGTCTCCGGTTGTTTCCGCTCATTCGAGGGTGCCCGGATCTTCTGTCGTGTGCGCAGCTACCTGTCGACGGCGCGGAAGCAAAACCTGAGTGCCTCGGAGGTATTGACACAGCTGTTTACAGGGCGTGAGCCGGCTTTCATGGTGGCACCGGAAGGTGATTAACCGGCCTTTTTACGTAGGGGCAGCTGAATAGTTACTAAAATTCTTACCCATTACACGTCTCCTTGGCAGTCAGTCAGGCAAATAATTCACTTTGCCTATTACCTTTCATAAGTGAATATGGGCCTGGCACCCGCGAAATTCAAGGGTTTCAGAAGCAATGCCTGCCCACACCCGGCCTCACACCTGCTGGTCAGCGGCAAACGACCGCTCAGACACCCGGCCCACAATCGGTGCAACCTTCCTCTGGCGCCGGCCCGATACTGAGGTTGCGGTTGAGGTCTTTGAGAGCGGTCCTCAGCCCCTCCTCGACGACCGGATGGTAAAACGGCATTTCCAGCATTTCGGAAACGGTCAGTCTTCGCTGGGCCGACCATGCGAGCAGATGGGCAATATGCTCCGCCGCCGGGCCAAACATCTCCGCTCCCATAAAGAGTCCACTGCCATGCTCACCGTAAACCCTCAGTAAACCCCGGTTTTTGCCAATCACCCGGCTGCGCCCCTGATCCTCGAAGGATACCCCTCCAACAGCGAAACAGCCGCGACAACGCTCGCCCACCTGGTGAATCGTCAGCCCGACCGTCGCAATCTGCGGATCGGTGAAAACCACAGCCAGCGGGGTACGGCGAAGCCCGGTTCGCACATCCGGGTAAGAGGCAGCGTTGTCGCCCGCTATCCGGCCCTCGTCGGCCGCCTCATGCAACAGCGGCAAACGGTTATTGGCATCGCCGGCAATAAATACATGGCTCTGGCCACAACGCAGGGTATGGGGATCAAACAGGGGCATTCCCTTTTCATCCAGCTCAATGCCGGCATTCTGGATATCCAGCCCGTCGATGTTGGGCCGACGCCCGGTGGCCGCTAACAGATAATCAAAGATTTCCGTCTTTTCGCCGGCCTTGTCATTTACAAAGGTTATCGCAACACCGTCTTCGACCCGTTCAACTTTCTTTACATCCGAATCCGGATCCAGCGGAAATTCATCGTTGAATGTTTTCAGGGCGTAGTCCCGAATGGCGTCATCCTGGATCGGACCGACCGACCCGCCCACGCCAAACATCCGGACCCGCACGCCCAATCTGCTCAACGCCTGGCCTAACTCCAGACCAATCACGCCCGGACCGAAAACCGCGACCGAGCCGGGCAGATCCTGCCATTCGAAGATATCGTCGTTTACCACCAGCCGGTCCGCCGCCTCCTTCAGAAAGCCGGGGATGTTGGGCCGGGAACCCGTAGCGATGATGATCCGCTCGGCCTGAACCTCGAGATTGTCGCCGACCAGCAGGCAATTCGGGCCGACAAACCGGGCGTGACCTTTCAGTCGGTGTTGTTCGGGAAATTCCTCCACCGAATCAATCACGGAAGCAACGAAACGGTCCCGTTCGGTTCGCACCCGCTCCATAACCCGCCCACCATCGACCCCGATGGCCCCGGCAGAAACACCAAAAAGGTCACCGAGTCGCATCTGATGCGCGTTTTCGGCCGCTGCAATCAACAGCTTGCTGGGCATACATCCGACTCTGGCGCAGGTGGTTCCGTACTGATCGCCTTCGATCAACACGACCTTGTCGGTCACTTTGCGCACCCGCTGGTACGCCACCATACCGGCGGTTCCAGCGCCGATAATAGCGACGTCTACCGTTCGCTTATCCATGGAAAATCTCCTGACTGCGGCTCCCGGTATCCGGGAACGGAAAAGTTCGGGCCCACCGGGGATTTAACCGGTTTGGCCCCTGGCTGGATCGGCTGATGGGCGACTGATGGGCGGCATTCCGTTGTTGCTGGCCGGCCAGCAGCCTGTCGCGGATCAGAGCTACAAAGACCGGATCAGAGCCTCCGTCTGGGCCCATCCCAGGCACGGATCGGTAATCGAACAGCCATAGCGCAGGTCTTCACCGTCGTCCTGCCGGCCCGGCGCCAGGAAGCTTTCCAGCATCAGGCCACGGATATGGCGGTTACCCGCCCGGCGCTGGGCCATCACTTCCCGGGCGATATCCAGCTGTCGCTCGGCCTGCTTGCAGGCATTGTCATGGCTGCAGTCTACCATCACCGATGTCGACAATCCCGCTTCTGCCAGGGTGCCAACAGCCTGTTCAATGCTTGCCGCGTCGTAGTTGGTAATGCCGCGGCCCCCGCGCAACACCAGGTGGGTGTCGGGATTCCCCCGGGTGGTAATCATGGCCGGCGCCCCGGTGGTGGACACGCCAAGGTGATGATGGCGATGGGAAGCCGACTTCATGGCATTGGCTGCCACGGTAATGCCGCCATCCGTACCGTTCTTGAAGCCGGTGGGCATGGGCAGCCCACTGACCATTTCCCGGTGCACCTGCGATTCGGTGGTTCGGGCGCCAATGGCGGTCCAGCCCACCAGATCACCCAGGTAATCCATGGCGAACGGGCTCAGTGCTTCGGTGGCCAGCGGCAGCCCCATGGCCGCCAGATTCAGCAGCAGGCGACGGGAACGACGCAACCCCTCATTCAGATCTCCCGCTCCGGTGCGCTCCGGATCGTACAGCAGGCCTTTCCAGCCGACCGTGGTGCGGGGTTTCTCCAGGTATGCCCGCATAACGATCAGGAAACGGTCGCTGACCTCATCCGCCAGTGCCTTCAGCTTCTCCCCGTATTCCAGGGCGGCCACCTCATCGTGAATGGAACAGGGTCCCATCACAATCAGGGTTCTGGCATCCTTGCCTTGCAAAATTTCCCGTATTGCCTGCCTGTGGTCATCGACCTGCCGGACGACAGAGTCAATGGCCGGCATCTGAAGCTTGAGCTCGGCCGGCGTTGGCAGAACCACTTCCTGTCGGTGCCGGACTGGCGATTCCGCATCCTGTTGTGTCAGTTCAGTGTTCTGTTTTGTCAGTTCAGTGTTCAAGGGCATGTTCATGTCAGTGTTTCCGTTTCCCTGCGTCAGAATCAAAAAAACCCCGGCTGGGCTACCAGTCGGGGCTTTTGAGTCCGGTGGCAGCCTGGGTTTTCTGCCGGGCTGCCTTCCTCGTTATTCGTTCGATGAAGATGCTATGGGCGGCCCCGGCTCTGGCTAAAATAAAAGCCATATCCAAACCACCAGAAAAACACAGCAGCGACTGCAGCCGCCGGCCTGGGGCCGAAAGCTTGCAAAACATTCAATTGACAGGTCGCGTGTGTCGTCTTCATGCTTTTCAATATATACCTCTGGTTTTCACCTTGGCAACCCGTGTGTCGGAGTTTTTTTTCAATACCGACGGAAGGATTGGGAGCACTCAATGGCCGTTTTTGCCCGACGATACCCTCTGCAGCTTTCCCTGGTTCTTTTGCTGGCGCTTCTTTCCAGCCAGGCTCTGGCCCGGGCGGAGTCCCGTGCCTTCGAGCTCAATAACAGACCGGGCGACGATGTGGCCGGGCAGATTCGCGAGCTTTACCGGGGCTCGCCGGTGACCGTGATCGCCCGGGGCCAACAACTGGTAGTGCGCGGTGAACCAGACCTGCTGGACGAAATCGGTCGGCTTGTTGAGACGCTGGACGTGGCGCCAGCCCAGATCCGGATCACCGTTCGCGCCAGAACCGAGAGCGGTGGCAAGCGCTCAGGTGCTGGCATTTCCGCGTCCGGAGGCCAGGCCGGAATATCGGCGGAACGCCGCGTTACCACCACCGGCAGCGCCCGGGAACGAACGCTGATTATGCAGGATGGCCAGTCGGCGCACATTACCTCGGGCCAGGTTCGGATAATTCCGGTCGCCATTCGCGGTGGCCGGAACCCTGCGGCCTTCCTTCAACAGGTCGAAACCCGCAGTGGCTTCCTGGTCAGCCCGCAGGTGATTTCCGACCAGGCAGTAGAACTGAGCATTGTCTCGTTCGAAGAGGAACCGGCAAACCTGGATGGTTATGAAACGGAGGCGGTAGTCACCATCCGGCGGGTTGAACCGGGACAATGGGTGCCACTGGGCAGCACAGCGACCCGATCAACCCGGGAACTAAGCGGGATTACCTACCAGGTGAACAGCAGCCGCTCCGACAACCGCAGTTTTGAAGTGCGGGTCGATCTTCTGCCCTGATGTCAGACCTGTC
>JAXHUV010000018.1:0-20163 GCA_034189445.1 Pseudomonadota bacterium | reverse complement strand
CGTTTTCAGTTCTCCCGGATGATTCATCATTCCTCTTCCATGACTACGCCCGACTGGCGCGTTTTGGCTTTGGCCTGAATGCCCGGACAGACCCGCTACTTCCACTCAATGGTGGCAGGTGACTTCGAGGAAATATCATGGATTACCGGGGACACGCCCTCGATTTCATTGATGATACGGTTGGAAACCGTTTCCAGCAAATCATAAGACACCCACTGACTGACCGGCGGGAAGACCGCGAAGACCTGGCTGGCCTTGTGGTAAAAGTCGACACGATGGAGTTCTTCCAGAAAAATGGCATCCCAGAGGGTGGCCCCCGATTTTCCAATGGCATTATGAGGAGTTTGTCGTGTATTTTGAGGACGACAGGGTGATTCATGCGGTGCTGAAACCCCAAATTTGAAAAATCGTTCAATTATGTTCTGACGCAACCCCTTCTTGTTCGTTAGAATGTCGGCTTTTGCATAAAAGGTGTTTGCAACTTGACTTCCAGACCTGTGATGCCCGCCGAATGGGCACCTCAAAGTGCCGTGATGCTGACCTGGCCCCATCCGGGAACCGACTGGAGTGATAGCCTCGCCGAGGTGGAGCCCGTATTCCTGGACATTGCCCATGCCGTGCTCCGTTTCCAGCATGTCGTTCTCAGCTGTGAACATGTGGTCCGGCTGCAGGAACTGGAGCGGGATCTCAACGACTATGCACGGAAAAGAAAACTGCCTGGCCGGGTTGTTACTGCCCCCGCTCCTGCCAATGACACCTGGGCACGGGACCACGGCCCGATTACCATCACTATTGATGAAAGCCCGGCTCTGCTCAACTTCCGGTTCAATGCCTGGGGCGGCAAATTTCCCTGGGCAAAAGACGATGCCCTGAACCGGCACCTGGCCAATGCCGGCGTTTTCGGTGCCACATCCATGCAGCCGGTCGACTTTGTGCTGGAAGGTGGCTCCATTGAATCC
Source organism: Pseudomonadota bacterium (assembly GCA_034189445.1). Lineage (GTDB taxonomy): Bacteria > Pseudomonadota > Gammaproteobacteria > Pseudomonadales > Oleiphilaceae > Marinobacter. The sequence continues at coordinate 19,204 of JAXHUV010000018.1, read as the reverse complement.
GATGGTCTGGGAACCCTGCTGACGACATCCGAGTGTCTACTGACGCCAACCAGAAATCCCTCCCTCGATCGCACGGCGATTGAGCAGTTGCTCGCCGAGCTGCTGGGCGCCACCCGTATTCTCTGGCTCAACCACGGATACCTGGCCGGCGATGACACCGACAGCCACATCGATACCCTGGCCAGATTCTGCGCTCCGGACCATATCTGCTACGTTGCCTGCCCGGATGTCGCTGACGAGCACTACAGTGCCCTGGCCGCCATGGCGGAAGAGTTACAGCAATTCCGCCAACCGGACGGAAGCCCTTACAAACTGACCCCCCTGCCCTGGCCCGAGCCCATCCACGACGAGGACGGGCAGCGCCTGCCGGCGACCTACGCGAACTTCCTGATCATAAACGGGGCGGTTCTGGTTCCCATCTATGGCGTTGATCAGGACGAGGCGGCCATTGCCGTGATGAAAGAAATCTTTCCGGCCCGGGACATCGTGCCGATTGATTGCCGGCCCTTGATTCATCAGCATGGCAGCCTTCACTGTGTAACCATGCAGATTCCGGCCGGAGTAGTGAGCCCATGAATAACAAGCCAAACCGCAACCAGATCGCCATCGCCGCCATCCAGCAGGCCTGTAGCCCGGACAAGGCCGCCAGCCTGGCGACCACGGAAAAACTGGTACGGGAAGCCGCCGCAAACGGGGCTGATCTGATTATCCTGCAGGAACTCCACGCCACCCTGTATTTCTGCCAGACCGAAGACACCTCCGTTTTTGACCTGGCCGAGCCGATACCGGGCCCGACCAGCCAGAGACTGTCGGATCTTGCCCGCGAACTGAACATCGTACTGGTTGGTTCCATTTTCGAGCGGCGCATGAATGGCGTGTACCACAATACCGCCGTGGTGTTCGAAACAGACGGCTCCATGGCCGGGCTATACCGGAAAATGCATATCCCGGACGACCCGGGTTTCCATGAGAAGTTCTATTTCACCCCTGGTGATGCTCAATTCAACGATGGCCGCAGTGGCTTTTCGCCCATTGACACTTCCGTCGGCAAACTGGGCGTTCTGGTGTGCTGGGACCAGTGGTACCCCGAGGCGGCCCGGCTTATGGCCCTGGCCGGCGCCGAGCTACTGATCTACCCCACCGCCATCGGCTGGGATGTCACGGATGACCCGAATGAACAGGCTCGCCAGCTGGATGCCTGGGTCACCGTGCAGCGAGGCCATGCGGTAGCCAACAATCTGCCGGTAGTGGCACCGAACCGGGTCGGCACCGAACCCGACCCCTCCGGACACAGCGATGGCATTCGCTTCTGGGGTAACAGTTTTATTTGTGGCCCGCAGGGCGAAATCCTGGCCCGGGCCGATGACAGCTCCGAGTGTATCCTGGCGGTAACCCTTGATCGCACCCGCAGCGAATTGGTTCGCCGTATCTGGCCGTTTCTGAGAGACCGCCGTGTAGATGCCTACGGCGACCTCCTCAAACGCGTAAGGGACTGAGCCCGGAATGGAAAAACTGGTCAATACCGTCGTCAGTGAACTGAACCAGATACTTCTGGGCAAAGATCAGCAGGTGCGCCTGGCCCTCTGCGGGCTGCTGGCCCGGGGCCACCTGCTGATCGAAGACATTCCGGGCATGGGCAAGACCACCCTCTCCCATGCCCTGGCCAAAGTGACAGGGCTGAGTTATCAGCGCATCCAGTTCACCAACGATCTGCTTCCGGCCGATGTGCTTGGCTATTCCATGTACGACAAACAGGCTGGCAGCCTGGTATTTCACCCCGGACCGATCTTCGCCCAGGTGGTACTGGCCGACGAAATCAACCGGGCATCACCGCGCACCCAGAGCGCCCTGCTTGAAGCCATGGAAGAACGGCAGGTGTCCATCGAAGGAGAAACCCGGCCACTGCCCCAGCCGTTCTTTGTGATTGCCACCCAGAACCCCATCGAACAGGGCGGCACCTATCCTCTGCCTGAGTCTCAACTGGACCGGTTTCTCATGCGCCTGCGCCTGGGCTACCCGGACCCGCGGGCCGAACGAGAACTGCTGGAAGGCGAAGACCGTCGCGTCATGACCGAAAAACTCCCGACCCTACTCTCCCAGGCTGACCTGAAAACCCTACAGGACGGCGTAACCCGGATAACCGCCAGCCCGGCACTTCTGGATTACGTGCAGCGATTGCTGGAACAGAGCCGGACAATACCCGGCCTTCTGTACGGGCTTTCGCCCCGCGCCGGCCTGGGGCTGGTGCGTGCTGCCAGGGCCTGGGCGCTGATGGAGGGACGTCACCACGTGTTGCCGGACGATATCCAGGCGGTCTTTCCCGCCGTGGCGACCCACCGCCTCGAACAGGGCGAATCCGGCAAGAGCACGGAACGAGTTCGTCAGTTGCTTGCGACAGTCTCTGTGCTTGAGTAAATAGCAAGATTTTATAACAGGAATTGGCCAAAACGAATGGCAGACCGCTGCTTTCATGTTAGCCTTTCCCTCTTTCCCCCGAAGCGTCTGGCCCTGAAACCGGGCCAGGCAACCTACGGTTTTTCCAGTGAGAGAATCCCTAATGAGCGACACCCAACATTCCCGACTGATCATCCTCGGTTCCGGCCCCGCAGGCTACACCGCAGCTGTCTACGCAGCCCGCGCCAACCTGAGCCCGACCCTGATTACCGGTATTGAAGTCGGTGGCCAGCTCACCACCACCACCGACGTCGACAACTGGCCTGGCGACAACGACGGCGTTCAGGGCCCGGAGCTCATGCAGCGCATGCTCAGACACGCCGAACGCTTCGAAACCAACATCGTCTACGACACCATCAACGAAGCCGACCTGCATAATCGCCCCTTCCGCCTGAAGGGCGATGGCGGCGAATACACCTGCGATACCCTGATCATCGCCACCGGCGCCTCCGCCATGTACCTGGGCCTGGAATCCGAAGAAAAATTCAAAGGCCAGGGCGTCTCCGCCTGCGCCACCTGTGACGGCTTCTTCTACAAGAAACAGAAAGTCGCCGTTATCGGCGGCGGCAACACCGCCGTGGAAGAGGCCCTGTACCTCTCCAACATCGCCGACGAAGTCACCCTGGTACACCGCCGCGACAGCCTGCGCGCCGAAAAAATTCTCCAGGACAAACTGTTCGAAAAAGCTGAAAACGGCAACGTTAACATCGTCTGGGACCACACCCTCGACGAAGTCCTCGGCGACGGCACCGGCGTAACCGGCATGCGAATCAGGAGCACCAAAGACGACTCCACCCGGGAAATAGGCCTGGCCGGCGTATTCATCGCCATCGGCCACAAGCCCAACACCGACCTGTTCCAGGGCCAGCTGGACATGGAAAGCGGCTACATCCGCATTCGCTCAGGCCTCGAGGGCATGGCCACCCAGACCAGCATCCCCGGCGTCTTCGCCGCCGGCGACGTAGCCGACCACGTCTACCGCCAGGCCGTCACCTCCGCCGGCTTCGGCTGCATGGCTGCGCTGGATGCGGAAAAGTTTCTGGATCAGCAAGACTGATTGTGCTTGAGTAAAGAAAAGGAATGCGAACTCAAGAGTTTGCATAGGCCGGCGGGAACCCGCTTCTGAAACTGTGCGAAGCCATGGATGGCGGAGCCAAGCCTACATGGATGTATTCACGGCGTGTTTCAGAAGCGGGTTCCCGCCGGCCGAAACTCCGAAGGCCCGAAACACTGCAATAATTGCCGGAGAAGGATGACCTCACTACCCTGGCTAGACCCCGACCAACTCTGGTTCCCCCCCGCCAATGAAGCCCTGGACGACCCGGACGGCCTCCTGGCCCTGGGCGGCGACCTGTCCACAGACAGGCTTATCCTGGCCTACCGGAACGGCATCTTCCCCTGGTACAGCGACGATCAGCCCATACTGTGGTGGTCCCCCAACCCCCGATGCGTGCTGTTCCCGAACGAAATTCACATCTCCCGCAGCCTGCGCCGTACCCTCAACCAGCACCGCTTCCAGGTGACCGCCGACAGACACTTCGGAAGAATCATCCGCCTGTGCGCCTCCACCCGGGCCGAAGGCACCTGGATCACCGAAGAGATGATCGCCAGCTATTCACAGCTGCATCACATGGGCGTGGCTCACTCCATCGAAATCTGGAACCGGCACGGTGAACTCGCCGGTGGTATGTACGGCCTGGCCATTGGCCGGTGTTTCTTCGGGGAATCCATGTTTTCCCTGGAGACCAACGCCTCCAAGGTGCTCATGGTCCATCTGGCGCATCAGTTGCGGCTCTGGGGTTACCGGATCATGGATTGCCAGGTGGAGAGCCGGCACCTTCTGACCATGGGCGCACGGACTATTCCCCGGGAGGAGTTTTTATCTATACTCAGGAGGAGCATTGATCAGAAACCGGATCAGACCGACTGGACCTTCCGATGGTGTTGGCCCGGGCCGGAGGCGTAAATGAGCAATCTCAGAACCCTGGTGTTCTTCGCAACCCCACCACACGATTGCAGCTACCTGCCAGACCGCGAGGCGACCACCATGTTTGTGGATCCGCGGGCTCATATCGACAAAAAACTGTACAGCCAGCTGACGGCCCTTGGCTTTCGCCGTAGCGGGTCACACTATTACCGCCCCCACTGTGAGCAATGCAACGCCTGCATTCCTGTTCGCCTGAAAGTCGATGATTTCAAACCGGATCGCAGCCAGCGACGGGTACTGAAGAAAAACCAGGACCTGGAGTGCAGCCTTGTGCCGGCGACCTTCGCCGAGCGCTACTACCAGCTTTATGCCGGCTATATCGAACAGCGCCACAAGGACGGCGATATGTACCCGCCATCCCGGGAACAGTTCACCTCATTCCTGGTGGAGGGGGCAACCGATTCCTGGTTTCTGGAAATCCGGAAAGACAGCAGCCTGATTGGCCTGGCCGCCATCGACCTACTGGATGATGGTCTGTCTGCCATCTATACTGTTTTTGAGCCTGATATGGAGGATCGCAGCCTCGGCACCTTTGCCATCCTCTGGCAAATTGACGAGGCCCGGCGCAGGGGCCTGCCTCATTTATATCTCGGTTACTGGATCAAGCAGTGCCGGAAAATGAACTACAAAACCCGCTTCCGCCCGATCGAGGCGCTTCAGGACGGCCACTGGCGTGAACTGAACCCGGACTGACTTTGCCAAACGCCGATAAATCAGGCAGAATTGCGCAATTTAAAATTACCAGAAGCATACCCAAACGAGGTTTCCACTGAATGCCGAAATCAGATGCCATTGAAATGGAAGGCGTTATTATCGATACCCTTCCAAACACCATGTTCCGCGTTGAGCTCAGCAACGGTCATGTTGTGACAGCTCACATCTCCGGCAAGATGCGCAAGAACTACATCCGCATCCTGACAGGTGACAAGGTCAAGGTTGAGCTGACTCCCTACGACCTGAGCAAGGGCCGCATCGTATACCGCGCCCGTTGATGCTCCCGTGACACATGAGCTCCTTCGGGGGCTTTTTCATCAGGGCGTAAAAAAACCGCTGTCGGTTCACCCGGACAGCGGTTTTTTTGCTCAAGTACATCAGACAGCTTCCGCCGGCTCATCCTCGTACTCGAATACCAGCTCATCATCACGGAGATGGATGAATACATCCCCGCCCTTCTCCGACAAACGCCCGAACAGGATCTGTTCGGCCAGGGGCCGCTTGATCTTGTCCTGAATCAGACGGGACATCGGGCGGGCCCCCATGGTGACATCGTAGCCTTTCTCGGCCAGCCACGCCTTGGCGTCGTCATCCACATGCAGAACCACATGCTTCTCGTCCAGCTGCGCCTGCAGTTCGGTGAGGAACTTATCCACCACGTGGGTGATGGTGTCGATTTTCAGGTCACCGAACTGGATGATACCGTCCAGGCGATTGCGGAATTCCGGCGTGAAGGTCTTGCTGATGATTTCCATGCCATCCGTGCTGTGGTCCTGCTCGCTGAAGCCAATGGAGCGACGGGCCATGCTTTCGGCGCCGGCGTTGGTGGTCATCACCAGGATCACGTGGCGGAAATCCGCCTTGCGGCCGTTGTTATCAGTCAGCGTGCCATGGTCCATGACCTGCAGCAGCAGGTTAAAGACTTCCGGATGGGCTTTCTCGATCTCATCCAGCAGAAGCACACAGTGCGGATGCTTGTTGACCGATTCGGTCAGCAGGCCGCCCTGATCAAACCCCACGTAGCCAGGGGGCGCACCGATCAGCCTCGAAACGGTGTGGCGCTCCATGTACTCGGACATGTCAAAGCGCACAAGTTCGATGCCCAGAACCTTGGCCAGCTGTCTGGTAACCTCGGTTTTACCGACGCCCGTCGGCCCTGCGAACAGGAACGCCCCTTCGGGCTTCTCTGGCGCCTTCAGCCCGGCACGGGCCAGCTTGATGGCGGTGGACAGCGACTCAATGGCCGGATCCTGACCAAAGACGGTCATCTTGAGATCCCGCTCAAGGTTCCGCAGCAGATCCTTGTCACTTGAAGACACGTGCTTCGGCGGGATACGGGCGATATTCGCAACCACATCCTCAATGTCGGTGACATCAACCGTCTTCTTGCGCTTGCCCTCAGGTTGCAGCCTTTGCCGCGCACCTGCCTCATCAATGACGTCAATGGCCTTGTCGGGCAGATGACGATCGGTGATATAGCGGTCGGACAGTTCCGCGGCTACCCGCAGGGCCTTGTCGGTGTATTTGAGATCGTGGTGCTTCTCGAAATTCGGCTTGAGACCCTTCAGGATCTGATAGGTGTCATCAACGCTCGGTTCGTTTACATCGATTTTCTGGAAACGCCTGGCCAGGGCGCTGTCTTTCTCGAAAATACCCCGGAACTCCTGAAACGTGGTGGAGCCAATGCAGCGGATCTCGCCGGAACCGAGCATGGGTTTGAGCAGGTTCGAGGCGTCCATCACGCCACCGGAGGCGGAGCCTGCTCCAATGATGGTGTGAATCTCGTCGATGAACAGAATCGCGTGGTTTTGTTTCTTGAGTTCGGCAAGCAGCCCTTTAAGACGCTTCTCGAAATCGCCTCTATATTTGGTTCCGGCGAGCAGAGCCCCCAGATCCAGCGAGTAAACCACGGCATCGGAGATGATCTCAGGAACCTGACCATCAACAATTCGCTTGGCAAGCCCCTCTGCAATGGCGGTTTTGCCGACACCGGCTTCCCCCACCAGCAGCGGGTTGTTCTTGCGCCGACGCACCAGAATCTGCACCACCCGTTCGACTTCGTGCTCACGCCCGATCAGCGGATCAATCCGGCCCTGACGAGCCTGCTCATTCAGATTGGTCGCATAGCTTTCCAGCGGTTTGGACTGCCCGCCTTCCTCGCCGGCCTCATCATGGGATGCCTGATCGTGATTCTCCTGGTCCTCGGCACCCGGGACGCGGGAAATGCCATGGGAGACAAAGTTGACCACATCAATGCGGGCAATGCTCTGCTTCTTGAGCACATACACCGCCTGGCTTTCCTGTTCACTGAAAATGGCCACCAGCACATTGGCCCCGGTTACCTCTTTCTTGCCCGAGGACTGCACGTGGAAAACCGCCCGTTGCAGTACGCGCTGAAAACCCAGTGTGGGCTGCGTTTCACGCTCACTGTCGCCGCCGGGAATCAATGGTGTGGTTGAATCCACGAATTCGACGAGCTCTTCCTGAAGCCGCTTGAGGTCTGCTCCACAGGCTTTCAGAACACCCACTGCCGATTCATTGTCCAGTAGGGCCAGCAACAAATGCTCCACGGTCATAAATTCATGACGCTTGTCCCGGGCATTCTTGAAGGCCGTATTCAGCGTAATTTCCAGATCTTTGCTCAGCATGAGCCACCCCAACGTCTATCAGTCCGCACGTTCAATCTCGCAAAGGAGCGGTTGTTCGCATTCCGAGGAATACTGGTTCACCTGTGCCGCCTTTGTTTCCGCGATGTCCCGGGTATACACCCCGCATACAGCTTTTCCCTGTGTATGGACGAGCAGCATCACCTGCGTCGCCTTTTCCTCGTTCATTCCGAAGAACTTCATCAACACATCCACCACAAAGTCCATGGGCGTGTAATCATCGTTCAGGAGCACCACCCTGTATCGCGCGGGGCGCTTGAGAGCAGGCTTCTCGGGAGCAACGCTGAGGTCATCCTGTCGCCCCGGCTGTTCGTCCTCCCCCTGATTGAATACTAGTAGAGAATTTTCAATAGTCCGCATCATTCCTTACCGGTTTATCGGTGCTCCTGTTAAATGTGGATGTCCGCCCCCGGGTTTTCAAGCGGGGCATGGGATATTTATCAATACGAGCATGATACCGCTTTCAGACTGCGTTCAACCACACATTCCCGGCACACAAACTATTGACTCGTTGCCACGATTGGCCGAAAGTTAATTTGCATTATAAAACAATGTGAATCCATGCAAGCAGCGCAACGGCGCCAATAGGCAACCAAAAATTAACAAGACAAGAACAGAGACAGCAAAAGAACAGGGGAGTTCATCATGCCAAGAGGCAAGGTCAAGTGGTTCAACAATGCCAAAGGGTACGGATTCGTCATCGAGGATGGCTGTAGTGACGACCTGTTTGCGCACTTCTCTTCGGTGCAGATGGACGGCTACAAGACCTTAAAAGCCGGCCAGGCCGTAACTTTCGACAAAAAGCCCAGCGACAAGGGCATTCACGCAGTCAACATCATCCCTGACGAGCTGCCCGCCAGCAAGGCGCAGGCTGGTTCAGGGAGTGATACTGCCATGCAGTCAGGGCAGCAGGAACCAGGGCAACAGGAGTCAGGACGGGACGGCTATCCGCCGCGGGCAGTCAACGCCTGACCGATCCCGCCACCGGAATAACCACCACAGCCACCAGTGACCTGCTTGTGGGCCTCTTTTACTGTTGCCCTGAAAAACCGGCCACGGCCGCTGGACTGTCACTGTGAGCAGCGACACCATCACTTTGCCATTTGGTCCCTTTGCAGTACCCTGACCCCATCAAAGACATCGGAATTCCGGGAACGCAGCAGCGCATGGCTGAACTGGTACTGTTTAACAAACCCTTTCAGGTTCTGAGCCAGTTTACCGACGATGGCGCCTCCGGCGGTGAGTCACCAAGAGCCACCCTGGCGGACTACCTGCGGATTCCGGGCATTTACCCGGCCGGTCGCCTCGACTATGATTCCGAGGGCCTGCTCCTGCTTACCGCTGAAGGCTCGCTGCAACACCGGATTGCCTCCCCTTCGCTCAAGATGCCAAAGACATACTGGGTGCAGGTGGAAGGCGACATTCCGGAACAGGCACTGAAACACCTGGCTGCCGGTGTTCAATTGAAAGATGGTCTGACCCGGCCTGCGAAAGCGACCAAGATGTCGCCCCCAGCCGTCTGGCCCAGGGTGCCACCTGTGCGCCATCGCGATACCATTCCGACCAGCTGGATTGAACTGATCATAACCGAGGGCAAAAACCGGCAGGTCCGACGAATGACTGCCGCCGTGGGCTTTCCAACACTCAGGCTGATCCGATATCGGATTGGCGACTGGACCCTCGAAGGCCTGGAGTCAGGAGCCCATCGGATCCTTACCATCAATCTTCCCGCTCCGGCAAAATCACCCCGCCGCCACAGCTTCGCCGGCGCCCGACCCGGGAGAAACCCGAAATCATGACCAACGCATCCGAAACTCAGTCTGTAAACAACATAGCCAACACCCGAGTGATCGTCGGCATGTCCGGTGGCGTGGATTCTTCCGTAGCCGCCTGGCTGCTCAAGGATCAGGGCTACCAGGTTGAAGGCCTGTTCATGAAGAACTGGGATGAGGACGACGGCACCGAATACTGTACCGCCATGACGGATCTGGCCGATGCCCGGGCGGTGGCCGAAGCCATCGGCATCAAACTGCACACCGCCAGCTTCGCGGCTGAATACTGGGACCGGGTGTTTGAACATTTCCTCTCCGAATACCAGGCCGGTCGAACGCCCAACCCCGATATCCTGTGTAACAAGGAAGTGAAATTCCGGGCTTTCCTGGACTATGCCATTACCCTGGGCGCCGATTATATTGCCACAGGCCACTATGCCCGCCAGCGTCCGAGTCCCAACGCCCCGGGCAAGGCCCAGCTCCTCAAAGGCCTCGACCCCAACAAGGATCAGAGTTATTTCCTGCATGCGGTTTCCGGCGACCGCATCGCGCGGACCCTGTTCCCGCTGGGCGAGCTCAAGAAACCGGAAGTGCGGCGCATTGCCAGGCAACAGGGTTTCATCACCCACGACAAAAAAGACTCCACCGGTATCTGTTTTATTGGCGAGCGCAAGTTTGGAGACTTCCTGAAGCAGTACCTCCCGGCTCAACCCGGCGATATCGAAACACCGGATGGCCAGTGTATTGGCCGACATCAGGGCCTGATGTATCACACCATTGGCCAGCGCCAGGGCCTGGGCATTGGCGGCCTCAGGGAATTCGGCGACGAGCCCTGGTACGTGGCGGAGAAAGATCTCAGCCGCAATGTCCTTATCGCGGTTCAGGGCAAGCATCACCCCCTGCTTTTTTCCCGGGGCCTGGTATCGGGGCCGATTGACTGGGTCGCTGGCCAGCCACCTTCGCAGTTTTTTCAGTGCAAGGCCAAGACCCGTTACCGGCAACCAGATCAGGATTGCCGGGTTACAGTGATTGAAGGGGGTGTCCGGGTTGACTTTGACGACGCCCAACGTGCCGTCACGCCCGGGCAGTCCGTCGTCTTCTACGATGGTGATGTGTGTCTTGGCGGTGGCGTTATCGAGGAAACCTGGCGTGATGGCGAACCCCTGCCGGTCCGCCTGAACGATGATCGGGTCCGGGAAGAGACCGCATGAGCCGCACTCTGAAAGACCAGACGCTCGCCCTGGCCGGGATTTTTCAGGCTGCCAATCTGGTTCAGCAGATTGCTCATAATGGCCAGTGTAATCAGGCCAGCCTGGAAACCAGCATACGCTCCCTGTTTGTCACCAACCCGGAGCACACCCTGGATGTATACGGTGGGGAATTGCGTAATATTCAGGAGGGCCTGGTAACACTTTCGTCGGTGCTGAGCCAACAGAGCCAGCAGAGCAAGCAACAGGATATCGAAGTCCTGCGCTACGCCCTTAACCTGCTCCACCTTGAATCCAAGCTCAATCGCCGCCCGGACATGCTCGATGTGATCGGCAGCCGGATCGATCAGGCGCGGCATACCGCCAGCCACTTTGGCTATACCCACCCCAACCTGATCAGCAACCTTGGCTCGGTGTATACCGATACCATAAGCAGCTTCCGGATGCGTATCCAGGTGAGTGGCAACCCCTCAATCCTGCAACAGCAAGAGAACGCGGCGAAAGTCCGGGCGCTGCTGCTGGCCGGTATCCGCTCGGCCGTGCTCTGGCGCCAGACCGGCGGCCGCCGCTGGCAACTCATTTTTGCGCGCAAGAAAGTAATCCGGCTCGCCCGGGAACTCTCCGAGGAAGCGAATCGCTCGCTGTACCACTGACAGCGCTGATTCAGTGCCTGCGGTGGTGTATGATGTGCACCCTTTATTTTCGTTTGATCCGATTCTTTGATGACTTGAGAGGTTTTCGATGGAACTCACCGCCCTGACCGCCATATCCCCGGTCGATGGACGCTATGGCAGCAAGGTCAGCGTCTTCCGTGAAATTTTCAGTGAATATGGCCTGATCAGGAACCGGGTAACCGTCGAAATCCGTTGGTTGCAGAAGCTGGCGGCTCACCCAGGGGTAACTGAGGTGCCCGGGTTTTCCGCCGAAGCCAACGACGTTCTGGACAGCCTGGTCAGTGAATTCAGCCTGCAAGACGCCAAGCGCATCAAGGACATCGAACGCACCACCAATCACGATGTCAAAGCGGTGGAGTACTTCATCAAGGAAACCATTGCCGGCGTTCCGGAACTGCACGCAGTCACGGAATTTGTTCACTTTGCCTGCACCTCCGAAGACATCAACAACCTGTCCCATGCCCTGATGCTGCGGGAAGGCCTCGACCACGGCCTGTTGCCAGCCATGGACCGGGTTGTCGACACATTGGCCCAGTTGGCTCACAATCATGCCGAACAGCCGATGCTGGCGCGCACCCACGGCCAGACCGCCTCCCCGACCACCGTAGGTAAAGAGCTCGCGAACGTCGTTCACCGTCTTCGCCGCCAGCTGAAACAGATCCGGGAAACCGAGCTGTTGGGCAAGATCAATGGCGCCGTAGGTAACTACAATGCCCACCTTTCGGCCTACCCGGAAATCGACTGGGCTCTGAATGCCCGGGAGTTCATCGAGAGCCTCGGCCTCGACTGGAACCCATACACCACCCAAATCGAACCACACGATTACATCGCCGAGCTGTACGATGCTCTCGCCCGCTTCAACACGATCCTGATCGATCTGGACCGTGATATCTGGGGCTATATTTCCCTCGGCTATTTCAAGCAGAAAACGGTTGAAGGCGAGGTGGGTTCCTCAACCATGCCCCACAAGGTCAACCCCATCGATTTCGAAAACTCCGAGGGCAACCTGGGCATCGCCAATGCGCTGTTCAGCCACCTTTCCGCCAAGCTGCCCATTTCCCGCTGGCAGCGGGACCTGACCGACTCCACCGTACTGCGCAATCTGGGCGTTGGCTTTGCCCACAGCCTGATCGCCTATGAAGCCACACTGAAGGGCCTGGGCAAACTGGAAATCAACCCGGCACGCCTGGATGACGACCTGGACCACGCCTGGGAAGTGCTGGCCGAGCCGATCCAGACGGTCATGCGCCGCTATAACATCGAAAAACCCTATGAAAAGCTGAAGGCTTTGACCCGCGGCAAGGCAATGACGCCGGAAATGATCAAGAATTTTGTGGAGAGCCTCGACATTCCGGAGCAGGCCAGGGACGAACTGATGGCCCTGACACCGGGCCGTTATATCGGTAACGCAGTCGATCAGGCACAAAACATCTGAAACCGGGAGCACACCCATGGACATGCTTGGCGGACTGACACCCTCTGAATTTCTGCGGGATTACTGGCAGAAAAAGCCGCTGGTCATCCGCCAGGCGTTCCCCGGCTTCCAGTGCCCGGTCAGTGCCGATGAACTGGCGGGCCTGGCCTGCGAGGAAGGCGTCGAGTCCCGGATTGTCATTGAAAACGACGATGGCAAGCCCTGGCAGCTCTTTAATGGCCCCTTTTCCCCGGACCGGTTCAGCTCCCTGCCCGAGCAGGACTGGACTTTGCTGGTTCAGGGCCTCGACCACTGGGTACCGGATATTGCCGACCTGCTGGAGCATTTCCGTTTTGTTCCCAACTGGCGACTGGATGACATCATGGCCAGCTTTGCCCCGAAAGGCGGCAGCGTCGGCCCCCACTACGATCAATACGATGTTTTTCTGCTTCAGGCCCAGGGTCACCGCCGGTGGACGTTTGGTGAACATTGCGACCATACATCCCCTCGATTGGCGGGCACCCCGCTCCGGATTCTGAGCAACTGGAATGGCGAAGAAACCCTTACCCTGGCACCCGGTGACATGCTGTACCTGCCGCCGGGTATCGGCCACCACGGGGTTGCCGAGGACGACTGTATTACCCTGTCGGTAGGTTTCCGGGCGCCGACCCTGGACGACATTCTTACCGGCTTTACCGATTTCCTGTGCAGCCAGTCCGACGCGGAGGATCATCTGAATGATCCGGACCTGAAGGTGCAGGACAACCCCGGTGCGATTCAGCCCAATGTGGTTGACCGCCTGGAGAGTGTTATCCGGGAAAAGCTTGGCGACCGCCGGCAACTGGCCCTCTGGTTTGGTCAGTTCTCAACAGCACCCAAGAGCATGGATATTGTTGTTCCCGCCGAGGAGCCCGCGTCCACCGAAGATATTACCGAAGCGATTCATGCCGGCGAGCAGTTGCGCTGGAACGAGGGATCCCGTTTCGCCTACTACGATTTCGCCAGTGAAACCGCGCTGTTTGTCGATGGCGAGCAGTTCCTGCTCAAGGGCGATGCCCGACCACTCGCTCCGTTACTCTGTTCCGCTGCCCGCGTGGACATGGCTGCCCTGGCCCGGTTTGCTGAAGACGAAGCGTTGCTTGGACTTCTGACCAGGCTCTACAATCAGGGCTCGGTTTACTTCGAATAAGCATTATGAACATTCGGTTTCGCAAATACAGCTGGCAACTGGCCCCGGCATCTATCCGGGAAATCCGCCAGCAGGTGTTTATCGAGGAACAGAAAGTCCCACCGGAGCTGGAGAGGGATGAAACCGACGAAATCGCCGATCACTACCTGGCGGTGCTACCGGATAATACCCCTGTCGGCGTCGCCCGGCTGTTTTCAACCCTGGAAGAAACCGGTCACATCGGTCGCATGGCCATATTGCCCCGGTACCGGGGGCAAGGCATCGGGGAAGCCCTGCTGAGGCACCTGATCGCAGAATCCGCTGGCCGGTTCTCCGAGCTCAGGCTTTCGGCCCAGGAACACGCGATCCCCTTCTACCAGCGCTCTGGCTTTCATGTCTGTTCGAACGTTTATGACGACGCTGGCATTCCCCACTTTGACATGCGCTGCCTGGCACCGGAGCTTGTCACCGAGGGCCTCGAAACCAGGGGCCAGCCGATGATTCTGGGCAGCGACGAAGGTTCCTGGCTATTTGATACCGAGGCCAAACTTCTGGGTCTGATGGATTCGGTGGTTGGCCAGGCCGGCCAGCGTATCTGGCTGTATGACCGTCTACTTGAGCATGATCTTTATGACCGGCATCGCTTCAGGGAACTGATATCCACCCTTGCCCGCCGGCACCGGCTCAGTGAAGTCAGGCTGTTGATCCATGACGACAAGCCTCTGGTGCAACGCCGCCACACATTGGTCGAACTGATGCGTCGGCTACCGAGCCGTATGGAGCTGCGACTGGTCAATAAGGACTATCCGGTTGAGGACCAGCCGTTCATTCTCGCGGATCGTGCAGGCGTGGTGTACCGGCACGACTTCTACAAACCGGAGGGTTTCGCCAGGTTCTCGGACGGTGGCCGGGCGAAGCTGCTCTCAGAAAATTTCCAGCGCATGTGGGATGTCGCGCGCCCTTCCCTGGAACTCCGGGAACTACCGCTCTGAGTGTTAAATGTTGTGCCGCAACGGCGGGCTCCAGGCCGCGGCATCACGCTGAAACACGAATGTTCACACTTGAAAACGGATCTGAGGCGGTATTTCTGCCAGCAGCCTGTCGGACTTAAGCAATCGTCGCGAGCAAGGTGGGAAAGCGAGCGCGGATTTTCTGGATTTTGAGGCGCATAGTGGTTCCATGCAACGAAAAAGCCGGGAAATATGAGCCGTTTTCCCACCGGCGCAGTAGATTAGCCTTAAGTCCGACAGGCTGCTAGGCTTTCCGATACTTGCTGAATAAAATCGGTAATATAAGGCCTGTTTAGAGACCTGCCATCATTTGATCCTGAAGCCGGAGTCATTACTGACAAAATGGATACCACTACGATCGTCCTTCTGCTGGCGGCCATCGTTATAGTCTCGATTATCGTGATTACGCTCAGCCAGATGCGCGAGCGTACCCGTATTGAACGGGCACGCAAAATCACAGCTAAGGAAGACGCCTATAAAAAGGCCTGCCGGCTGCTGACCGAAATTCCGGGCCAGTATCTGACAGCCGATCTGAAGCTGCTCTTGATCAAACAGATGGAAGATGCCTGTGCGGAGCTTACCGGCCTGAAAACCAACCTGCCGGTCAAGAAGTGGCAGAATGCCACCGCCGAACTGAAAACCCAGATCCTTGAAAAACGGGACACCACCGCCCCGGTCAAGATTGACTCCGCCGAAAAGTCCAACTACGTCAAGGAATTGCTTGAGAATCTGTTCAAAATGATCGAAGCGATGCACACGAGTGGCCGGATTGATGCCTCCACCGCCAGGAAAAACCTCAAGTATGTGCTCTTTCTGGTCCACAAGACCCACGCGGATCTGCATGTATTTCAGGCCCGTGACCATGTCCGCCAGAACCAGATCCGCCAGGCCATCCACGCCTATCATCTGGCCAGTACCGAGATGGGTAAATCCCGCGACAATCCTCTTGCCATGAAAGCGGTTAGGAGCTTCCGAACCCGCATCAAGGAACTGGAGGCACTAAGTGCGGAGGGCAAGGAAAGCCCGCAGGGAGAGTCCAAACTGGACCGGGAGTGGGATACTTTTCTCCACGACGACGAGTGGAAGAAAAAGGCCGATTACGACGACTGAACCCGTGCCACCTAACCACCAGCAGCCTGTCGGACTTAAGGCTAATCTACTGCGCCGCTTTCCCACCTTGCTCGCGACGATTGCTTAACTCCGACAGGCTGCCAGGCAATAATCCACTGTTCGATTCCGGGCGGTGATTGAGCGCTGGCACCCCTCTGCCTCACCGAACAATTCAGCCCGGTAGCCGCTTTTCAATGTCGGCCCGGATATCATCGGGTTTCGTCGTGGGCGGGTAGCGGCGGACGACCTTTCCATCCGGCCCCACCAGAAACTTGGTAAAGTTCCACTTCACTTTTTCAGACCCCATAAGCCCTTTGGCTTCGCGCTTGAGAAAACGGAACAAAGGATGAGCGCCATTACCATTGACTTCAATCTTGGAAAACATCGGGAAATCAACACCATAATTCAGGCTGCAGAACTGGCTGATCGACTCTGCGTCACCCGGGTCCTGATTCAGGAACTGGTTACAGGGGAAACCGAGAACCTCGAAGCCCTTGGCACCCAATTCGTTGTGAAGGGACTGCAAGCCTTCGAATTGTGGCGTGAAACCGCATTTGCTGGCGGTGTTTACGATCAGGAGCACCTTGCCCCGGTACTCCGCCATGCTTTTCTCGTTACCCTTGATATCCCGTGCCGTGAAATCGTAGACCGTCTCGCCTGTCATAGGATTCTCCATTTGGTATTTTGTATTTTTGGGGAAACTCATTATTCACAATGTAGACCAAAACCATGGCAATGCAGACACTACCGGGTTCATTTTCAAGAACCGGTTCAGATTTGTAAGCCAAGTCGGCCTTAACACGCCACAATTCATCATTATTTGCCTGTTGCCGCTGGCCATCGCTCCGCTAGAATAGGAGCTTGCCGAGTTGGCAGGCGCCATTTTTCGATCTCAAAAGCATTTTCCGATCTCAAAAGAAGGACATCCAGGTCTTATGCCGAACTACTACAAATCCGCCAAACTGGATAATGTGTGTTATGAAATCCGTGGCGTAGTTTTGCGGGAGGCACGTCGTCTCGAAGAAGAGGGTCACCGGGTGCTCAAGCTGAACATCGGCAACCCCGCCGCGTTTGAGCTGGATGTGCCGGAAGAAATCCAGCAGGATGTCATCTACAACATGCACTTTGCTCAGGGCTATGTGGAATCAAAGGGACTGTTCTCCGCTCGCAAGGCCGTGATGCATTACTGCCAGCAACGGGGCATCGACAAGGTTGATATTGATGATATTTTCCTGGGTAACGGCGTCAGTGAGCTGATCGTCATGACCATGCAGGCCATGCTGAATACCGGTGACGAAGTTCTGATCCCGACTCCGGATTACCCCCTGTGGACCGCTGCCGTCACCCTTTCCAGTGGCAAGCCCGTGCACTACCGTTGCGATGAACAGCAGGACTGGTTTCCGGATATCGACGATATCCGCAAGAAAATTACCCGGCGGACCCGTGCCATTGTTCTGATCAACCCCAATAACCCGACCGGGGCTGTGTATTCGAAAGAACTTCTGGAACAGGTCATCGAATTGGCCCGGAAGCACAATCTGATCATCCTGTCCGACGAAATCTACGACAAAATTCTTTATGACGGTATCCGGCACATTTCAACCGCCTCTCTTGCGGACGATGTCCTGTTTTTCACCTATAACGGCCTGTCCAAGAACTACCGGGCAGCGGGCTACCGTTCCGGCTGGATGATTGTCAGTGGTGCCAAGCATCGGGCCAAGGATCTGATTGAGGGCATCGAAATGCTCTCCAACATGCGGCTCTGCGCCAATGTTCCGGCCCAGCTGGCCATTCAGACAGCACTGGGCGGTTACCAGTCCATCAATGATCTGGTGGCGCCGGAAGGGAGACTGTATGAGCAGCGGGAAACCGCCTGGCGGATGCTCAACGACATTCCGGGGGTAAGCTGTGTTAAACCTCAGGGCGCGTTATACCTGTTCCCGAAACTGGACCCCAAGCGCTTTCCCATCGCGGATGATGAAAAACTGGTTCTGGACCTCCTGCTGCAGGAAAAAATCCTGTTGGTGCAGGGGTCGGCCTTTAATATTGATGACAAGCAGCACCTGAGGGTGGTGTTCCTGCCCCGGGAAGACACCCTGGCGGACGCCATCGGCCGACTCGGAAATTTCCTTGACAAGTACCAGCAATAACGGGGAAAACCATGGCGGATATACACGTCGAGGAATTCTACAAGGATGCGGCCATTGCGCTGGGGCAGCTATACGGCGCGTTCCCTCGTCGGATAAACCTGTTTGTCGAGGACATTGCCGGTCCGGATGAGCCGGACGAGTTCGGCCTGCACAGCGAGCGACACATGGCCTGCTTTGGCGCCCTGCTCTGGCTTTCGGAGGAGGGCCTGCTCAGATACGTAGACACCATTCGCCAGGAGGCGCTGGACCAGGCGGTGCTGACCAGGGACGCCTTCATCCGTCTGAGCGCCCCGGCGCCGCGGGCGCTGACCAGCGAATTCGGAATTCCCGAGGAAAATGCCGCCGGCAACCTGCCCCCCTCGGTTCGGGAAGACCTTTCCACTCACATCCACCTGATCCGCAGAGCGCTGCACAGTGGCAACTCCGCCAGAATCAGCCAGATCATGCAGTCAACCTTTTTCGCCGACCGCGGCAATTATTAAATCACCATAAACGTGTTGATTGATTGAACCGCGACCACATATAACGGTCTGAATAACGGCTCTATTTTCTGTGACGAACCGATCAGGGAACCAACATGCGTATTCTGCTGTTTCTGGCAACCAACCTTGCTGTAATCCTTGTCGCCAGCTTTACACTGCGACTGCTGGGCGTGGACAGCTACCTCGCCCAGAATGGTATCCAGTATGGCTCTTTGCTGGCTTTCGCTGCGGTCTTCGGCTTCGCCGGCGCCATCGTATCACTGCTGATATCCAAGCGAATGGCCAAGTGGAGCACCAAGGCCCGGGTTATTGATTCCCCGCGAACACCCGCCGAACGCTGGCTGGTGGATACTGTGGCGGAGTTGGCAAAGAACGCCGGTATCGGCATGCCTGAG
>JAXHUV010000179.1:0-4778 GCA_034189445.1 Pseudomonadota bacterium | reverse complement strand
CGGCTCATATTTCCCGGCTTTTTCGTTGCATAGAACCACTATGCGCCTCAAAATCCAGAAAACCTGCGCTCGCTTTCCCACCTTGCTCGCGACGATTGCTTAAGTCCGACAGGCTGCTAGCCTTGTAGTAAAGGTCACACTGAGGAGTCATGATGAAACAGATCCTGCTGTTACTTTTCGGTTCACTGTTACTCTATGGATGTCAGTCGCTACCCTCCGCCGAGGAAGGCATTGAAACGGACGTTGTTTACGTCAGCGCCAGTCATTGCCTGAACGAATACCTGGATGACCTGAAGAAGGTGCATTACGGCCCCTGTCTCAAAATCATCACCATCAACGGCGAGGAGCCGGATATCAGAAAGGATGGTTTTGTTGAACTGCCGGTAGCAACGGCGCTGACGATCGGTGTCAGCTGCGTTTATCGCCATGCCGATGGCTCCCCTATTCCGGCAACCATGGAGAACGCAGTTTTTCCTGTGAGCAACAGCACCCTCACCAAGGCCGGCCAGCGCTGGTACCTGCACGCACACAAACAGGCCCGGCAGGTTGTTGGCTGCCACCCCACCCTGTCACTTTCGGTCCACCCTACCTATAACACGAACTAATCAGCATAAGCATTCAAAAATACTGATAGACTGAGTCGATATTCTTCGCTTTAAGCCTGCCGCCAATGCCAAAGCCGCGGGGTTTGATGGCATCGAAATCCATGGCGCCAATGGTTACCTCCTGAATCAGTTCCTGAGCACACATTTCAACAAACGGGATGACAACTACGGTGGACCACTAGAGAACCGCCTGCGCCTGGCAGTGGCCGTGGTCCGCGCCATTCGCGAGGCCGTTGGCGAGAACTTTACGGTGGGTATCCGCCTGTCGCAAAGTACGGTAACCGATCCAGACTACCAATTGCCCGAAGGTAAATCCGGGTTCCGCCAGATTGTCGAAGCGGTGCGCGATGCCGGTGCGGATTTCGTCCACACGACCGACGGCGATGTTAACCGGGAGCATTTCATCGAGGGCGATCAGAGCCTGGCAGGCGTGGCGGCCAGCGTTGAGGGCATCAAACTGATCATCAATGGCAACATTAATGAAACCAATTACCAGAGTGTTGCCAACCAGTTTCCCGGAGCCCTGCTCGCCGTGGGCAAGAAAGCCCTGGCGAATCCGGACTTCGTGCAGCGCCTCAAGGACGGCAAGGAAATAGCCGAGCTCGATTTCGCCATGTTGCAGCCGAGGGCCACTATTACCAACGAGCTGGCCTGGCGAAAGCAGAGCGCAACCTGAATGGCGGCTGGCTTGATCACCTGACGCGCCGGTGTTCACTGTTGATGCTGGCTTTTCTGACGGCGACAGCTTTTCCTGGATGCGTCCGCCATCAAGTACCCCCGGAGGCGTTCAGGCGCGCTTCCACGTCCAGCACATGGCGCGTGGTATTGAGTATGGCATCGGGGTTGAGGCTCATGGAGTTGATACCCAGTTCCACCAGGTATTCGGCCATTTCCGGGTAGTCGGACGGCGCCTGACCACAGAGCCCCGAATGAATGCCGTTGCGGCGGCAGCCTTCCACCGCCAGCCGGATCATCTCCTTGACGCCGTCGTCGCGCTCGTCGTAGTCAAAGGCAACGATTTCGCTGTCCCGGTCCACACCGAGGGTGAGCTGGGTGAGGTCATTGGAGCCGATGGAAAAACCGTCAAAACGCCGGGCGAACTGGTCGATGAGAATGACGTTATTGGGTATCTCGCACATGGCATAGATCTGCAGGCCGTTGTCCCCGCGCTTGAGTCCGAATTCCGCCATTTTTGCGAGCACGCTGTCCGCCTCCGCCACACGACGCACGAAAGGCAGCATGAGAATGACGTTGGTCAGCCCCATCTCCTCGCGCACCCGTTTCATGGCGCGGCACTCCAGCCGGAAACCTTCTTCATAGGCCGGGTGGGCATAACGTGACGCGCCCCGGAAGCCAATCATCGGGTTGGCTTCTTGCGGCTCAAACGCTGCCCCGCCCAACAGGCTTGCATATTCGTTGGACTTGAAGTCAGAAAGTCTCACCACCACAGGCTTGGGCCAGAACGCTGCGGCAATGGTACCAATACCCTCTGCCAGCCGCTGCACAAAGAAGGTTTCGCCATCCGGGGCGCCCAGGGTGAGCTGTTGAATGGTTTCCCCGACGCTGGCATCGGTAACCTTGTCAGGGTGCAACAGGGCCAGCGGGTGGACCTTGATGTATTCGTTGATGATGAATTCCATGCGCGCCAGGCCAACACCGTCGTTGGGCAGGAAGGATGTTTTGAAGGCGAGTTCGGGGTTGCCGAGGTTGATCATGATCTCGGTCTTCGGGCGCGCGATATCGCCAATTTCGGTGTGCTCCCGGTGGAACGGGACCTGGCCCCGGTAGATATGACCATTATCGCCTTCCGCGCAGGAGACGGTGACGGTCTCGCCATCAGGGATGGCGGTGGTCGCGTTGCCCGTACCTACCACGGCAGGGATCCCCAGTTCCCGGGCGATAATCGCGGCATGGCAGGTACGTCCGCCACGGTTGGTGATGATCGCCGCGGCGGTTTTCATCACCGGTTCCCAGTCCGGGGTGGTGTTATCGGCGACCAGTACTTCGCCGGGGATAAAATCGCCCAGGTGAGCGGCGGAGGTGATGACCCGAGTGCGGCCCGAGGCAATCCGTTCGCCCACGGCATGGCCGGTGACGATGATCTCGCCCGTCCCGTCGAGGAAATCGGTTTCCAGCAGGTTTACCTTGCGCTGGGACGTGACGGTTTCGGGGCGTGCCTGCACGATATACAACTTGCCATCGAGACCGTCCTTCGCCCACTCGATATCCATGGGTCGTTTATAATGCTGCTCGATACTGAGGGCATAATCCGCCAGGGTAAGAACGTCGGCATCGTCCAGGCAGTAGCGCTCGCGCTCGGCTTTCGGAGTGGGGATGTTGCGCGTGGTGTGGCGCGTCTCGCCTTCCAGGTAGACCATTTTCAGCGCTTTTTCGCCAAGGCGACGACGCAGCACGGTGCGGTGACCTTTCTCGAAGGTCGGTTTGTGGACATAGAATTCATCGGGCTCCACGGCGCCCTGGACAATGTTCTCCCCCAGGCCGTAGGCCGCTGTGATGAACACCACGTCCCGGAAGCCGGATTCGGTATCCAGCGTAAACATGACACCGGCGGACGACAGGTCCGACCGGACCATCTTCATGACACCGATGGACAATGACACCTTGAAATGGTCAAAGCCCTGATCCAGCCGGTAATGGATGGCCCGATCGGTAAACAGGCTGGCAAAGTCCCGACGGCAGGCATCGAGCAGGCTTTCCTCACCCTTTATGTTGAGGTAGGTGTCCTGTTGGCCGGCAAAACTGGCCGTGGGCAGGTCTTCCGCGGTGGCGGAACTGCGCACGGCGAGGCTGAGATCCTCCCCGTACTCTTCCTGCAGGATCCGGTAGGCGGCCAGAATCTCGTCAGCCAGATCCTGCGGTAACCCGGCACCATAGACGATCTCCCGTGCCTGCTTGCCTCTCTTGGCAAGGTCGGCCATGTTGGTGGGGTCAAGATCATCCAGCGCCTCATGCAGTTTCCCCCAGGCGCCGGCTTCATCCAGCATGTATCGATAGGCGTCGGCGGTGGTCGCAAACCCGTTTGGCACGGTTACGCCCTGGCCTGACAAGGTGCGGTACATTTCTCCAAGCGATGCATTTTTGCCGCCGACGATCGGCACATCGTCGTTATCGAGTTCGTTGAAAAACCGGATGTATTTGAAACTGTCCATATTGTACCTCCTGAGATACGCGGGCCCGGCCCGGACCCACACTGGCTGACCGTTACCACCAGGGCAAAGCGATCCACCCAGCGATTCGATTATTTCCCAACCAATATAGCCTGTTATCACGATAATGCTTCCGGCTCAGTCCAGCGGATTTGACGTGTATCATGTTTGGGTTTGCCCTGATCAAACCGGACAGTAGAAAATGAAAACAGGGCGACAGCCCACCAAGCTTTCAGAGGGACGGAAACCACCATGGCAGATCGATCGAACTCATCCTCTGATCCCCATTGGTCCCGGAAGGTCACTCAAAAGAGTGATGCCCTGGATCTGGACAAAGGCGTCTTTACCTGGAAAGATCCCGTGAAGATTGCAGAATCACTCAAGAAATCAGCGGATTCCAGCCGCCGCCGAAAGGCGGAGCCGTACCGCTCGGCCATGTCGATGCTGGTGTTCTATATCAATCGCGCCGGTAAGAACCTGGACAAGGAGCAGCTTGCCATTCTGGAGGCAGCCAAGCACGAGTTACGTGTGCTCTATGGGAAGGAATAACTCTAACCAAAGGGGCCGCATACAGGTTTATGAAAATACCCAAACGTTTACAGTCGCTGGCCAATGACGGCCTGATCGATAACGTCTGCGTATGCCGGTGAACGTGAACAACATGCGTCAAGAGGAAGAGTTCGAGCGCCGTGCGCGGATGAACCCCGACGAAGAGGAGCAATGGAACAGATCATTTTCGCCGTTTGGCGGGAGAGCATCGAAGTCCTTCTCGCTGTCGGCATTCTCTACTCCTGGCTGAAACAGCTCGGCGCCGACGGCACCCTGAAATATCTCTGGTTCGGAGTAACCGACGGTGTTATTACTGCGCTGGCCCTGATGGGTATGCGGCAGTTCCTCAGTGCTAATGGGCAGAAAATCTTCATGCTCGTGATAGAGCAGCCACCGAGCCAGGCTCGGTGGTTTTATTCTGACCACTCCTGATCAACCCATCATGACTGGATGCGCC
>JAXHUV010000178.1:0-4799 GCA_034189445.1 Pseudomonadota bacterium | reverse complement strand
TTGTCCAACAGCAATGCCCAGGGCGAATACTACCTTACCGACATTATTGCCATGGCCGTGGAACAGGGCCTGCGTATTTCGGTGTCCCAGCCGGAGAATCCGTTTGAAGTGCAGGGGGTCAACAATCGCCTGCAACTGGCACAACTTGAACGCTGGTTCCAGCGCCGGGAAGCGGATCGGCTGATGACCGAGGGCGCTACCCTTGCTGATCCGGCCCGGGTGGATGTCCGTGGCGAGCTCAGTATTGGCAATGATCTCTGGATTGATGTGAATGTGGTCTTCGAAGGCAGGGTGGTTCTCGGCAGCAATGTCTCCATAGGTCCGGGTTGCCTGATCAAGGATGCCAGCATTGCCGACGGCGCCGAGATCAAGGCCAACAGTGTCATTGAAGGGGCAACCATTGGCGCCAATGCCCAGATCGGGCCCTTTGCCAGAATCCGTCCGGGCACCGAACTGGCGGCGAATACTAGAGTGGGCAACTTTGTCGAAACCAAGAAGGCCATCGTCGGCGAGGGCAGCAAGATCAATCATCTGAGCTACGTCGGTGATGCCTCTCTGGGTCGTAATGTGAATGTGGGTGCGGGAACCATCACCTGTAATTATGATGGTGTGAACAAGTACCGGACGGTGCTCGGTGATGGGGTCTTTGTCGGCTCCAATACGGCCCTGGTCGCCCCGGTTAACGTTGCGGCGGAGGCCACCATTGGCGCCGGATCGACCATCACCCATGACGTTGCCGACCACGAGCTGGCCGTCGCCCGGGGCCGGCAGCGGAATATCGCCGGCTGGGAAAAGCCGAAGAAACACTGATATAAACGATCAACAGGTAGGTAGAGCAGCATGTGTGGAATTGTAGGCGCGGTTTCTGAAAGGGACGTTCAGGGTATCCTTCTTGAGGGCCTGCGCCGTCTGGAATACCGGGGGTATGACTCCGCGGGAATGGCTGTAATCGGTGGCGATCATACCGTCCAGCGCGCACGGGAAGTGGGTAAAGTTGCCGCCCTTGGCGATGCCATGGAAGCAAACCCACGCTCGGGTCACCTTGGCATTGCCCATACCCGCTGGGCGACCCATGGCGAACCGTCCCAGCTCAACGCCCATCCGCACATGTCTGGCGAGCGCCTGGCCATTGTCCATAACGGTATTATCGAGAACTATCAGGAGCTGAGGGAAGAGCTTCGTGCCGACGGTTTCGAGTTCACCTCCCAGACCGACACCGAAGTCGTTGCTCACCTGATCGAGAAGAACTACCGTGCCCTGGGTAACCTTCAAGATTCGGTACGGGCTTGCATTGCCCGTCTTCGTGGCGCCTATGCGCTGGCGGTGGTACATGCCGACGAACCGGATCACCTGGTGGTGTGTCGGGAAGGCAGCCCCCTGGTGATCGGTGTAGGTATCGGTGAGAACTTCATCGCCTCGGACCAGCTGGCCCTGCTGCCGGTGACCGACCGTTTCATGTTCCTGGAAGAAGGCGATATTGCCGACATCCGCAAGGATGGCATCACCATTCTTGATCGTGTGGGTCAGGCGGTGGAGCGGGAAGTAACCCGCTTCGAACACGGCGCAGACTCCGCCGACAAGGGCGAATACCGCCACTTCATGCTCAAGGAGATCTATGAGCAGCCAAAAGTGATCAAGGCCACCATGGAAGGCCGGGTTACAGACACCCGGGTGCTGGAACAGGCCCTCGGTACCGAGGCTGCCAACCTCCTCGATAATGTTCATCACGTTCAGATCATTGCCTGCGGCACCAGTTACCACGCCGGCATGGTCGCCCGTTACTGGATCGAAGAGCTGGCCGGCGTGCCCTGCTCGGTGGAGGTGGCTTCCGAGTTCCGCTACCGCAAACACGTGATCCAGCCGGACACCCTGTTCCTGTGTATCTCGCAGTCTGGTGAGACCGCCGATACCCTGGCGGCCCTGCGCCAGGCCAAGAAAGCCGGCTTCCGGGCGGCGCTGGCCATCTGCAACGTACCCGGCAGCTCCCTGGTACGGGAATCCGACCTGGTGATCATGACCCAGGCCGGGCCGGAAATTGGCGTCGCTTCCACCAAGGCCTTCACCACCCAGCTGACGGCGTTGCTGATCTTTACTCTCGCGTTGGCCCGCCATAACGGCCTGCCGGAAGAGCAGGAGGCGGAGATTGTCAAGGCCATTCACCTGGTGCCAGGCCAGGTGAGTGATGTCCTGGCTCTCGATGGTGAGATCGCCGAGATGTCCCGGGCATTCATGGACAAGCACCACAGCCTGTTCCTTGGCCGTGGTTCCCAGTTCCCGGTGGCGCTCGAGGGGGCCCTGAAGCTGAAGGAAATCTCCTACATCCACGCCGAAGCTTACCCGGCCGGCGAGCTTAAACATGGCCCTCTGGCCCTGGTGGACAGCGAAATGCCGGTGGTCACCATAGCACCGAACAACGACCTGGTTGAGAAGCTCAAGTCCAACCTGGAAGAGGTCCGTGCCCGCGGGGGCGAGCTATTTGTTTTCGCTGATAAAAAGGCCGACGTAAAAGCCGAAGACGGTATTCATGTGATGCTGATTCCGTCTGTCCATCGGATTACGGCTCCGATAGTCTATACCGTGCCCTTACAGCTGCTGTCCTATCATGTCGCGGTGCTCAAGGGTACCGATGTGGATCAGCCCAGGAACCTGGCGAAAAGCGTCACAGTGGAATAGGGCGAACGCCTTACGACACAACTCCGACAATCCATTTTTTCAGAAGAAGCCCATAATGCCCACTACCGTTACTTCCGGCTTTGCCCACAATTTCCTTGGCAAGGCGCCCCTCTGGTACAAGCAGGTTATCCTGCTGTTTCTTGTTGCCAACCCGATTGTTATGTGGACCCTGGGGCCCGGAACGACCGGCTGGCTGCTGATTGCCGAGTTTATTTTTACCCTGGCCATGGCGCTGAAGTGCTACCCGCTTCTACCGGGTGGCCTGCTGGCGGTTGAGGCCTTGTTGATCGGGCTGACCACGCCGGATGCGGTCTATCTGGAAGTGCTGACCAACTTCCCGGTTATTCTGCTGCTGATGTTCATGGTGGCGGGCATCTATTTCATGAAAGAACTGCTGCTGGTGACCTTCACTCAGATTCTGGTAGGGGTGCGCTCCAAATCGGCGCTGTCGTTGTTGTTTTGCGCTGCTGCTGCCCTTCTTTCAGCATTCCTCGACGCCCTCACGGTTACCGCGGTTGTTATCAGCGTTGCCGTGGGTTTCTACTCGGTTTACCACAAGGTTGCCTCCGGCAAGGGGCATCAGCACAAGGATCACAACGCCGGCAGTGATGATGAGGTGATCGAGCTGCACAGGGAAGATCTGGAGAACTTCCGGGCCTTTTTGCGCAGCTTGTTGATGCACGGCGCTATCGGCACAGCTCTGGGTGGTGTGGCCACCATGGTGGGCGAGCCGCAGAACCTGCTGATTGCCAAGGTGGTGGGCTGGGATTTTGCCGACTTCTTCCTGCACATGGCGCCGGTGAGCCTGCCGGTGCTGGCGGCAGGGCTGTTGACCTGCTGGGCTCTCGAGAAGTTGTGCTGGTTTGGCTATGGCGGCCGGTTGCCCAAGCCCGTACGTCGTGTGCTGGAAGAGTTTGCCGAGAACGAGCGGGCCAAGCGCACCAAGGCTGATCAGGCGGCACTCTGGGTGCAGGCCATTGCTGCGGTGATTCTGGTGGTGGGCCTGGCCTTTCACCTGGCCGAGGTTGGCCTGATTGGCTTGTTGGTGATCATCCTGATTACCTCATTTACCGGTATTACCGACGAGCACCAGATTGGCAAAGCCTTCCAGGAATCCCTGCCGTTTACCTCCCTGCTGGTGGTGTTTTTCGCCGTGGTTGCAGTGATTCACGATCAGCACTTGTTCAAACCGCTCATAGACTACGTTCTGTCGCTTCCTGAAGCCCGGCAGCCGGGCATGTTTTTTATTGCCAATGGGCTGCTCTCGATGATCAGCGATAACGTTTTCGTCGCCACCGTGTACATCAGTGAAGTGAAGCAGGCACTGGATGCGGGCGCTATAAGCAATGAGCATTTCCAAAAGCTGGCGGTTGCCATCAACACCGGCACCAATCTTCCCAGTGTGGCAACCCCGAATGGCCAGGCGGCTTTCCTGTTCCTGCTGACCTCTGCCATCGCACCACTGATTCGGCTCTCCTACGGCAGGATGGTGATTATGGCGCTTCCTTACACACTGGTGATGGGCGGAGTTGGTCTGTACATGGTTATTAACCATATTTGACATGCAGTGCGGTTTTTTGCGGCCACTGATTCGTACAGATTTTCCCGGGTTTGCCCGGGCAAGCCTGCGCGGCTCAGGAATCGGGATTCAGGCGGATATCCCCGTACCAGGCCGTCGCCTGTTCCCGCGTATTGTCGGAATCCGACATGATGGCAATACCGACGACCGGTGGCGGTTCCTCGCCGAAGGCTTTTCGATAGTCGGCCATGATATCCCGCTCTACCGTAACCCATTCACCGACCTTCTCTGATCCGGAATTAACGGCGACCATCATGGTCTTAGCGGTGTAAGGGTTGGGCAGGAACTCGCCTTCGGCCAGGCTATTGGCCCAGATGTAGTTGAGCGCATTACCGGGCAGGGACTCACCGAATAACACTTCAACCGTTTTGCGTTTGGCGCGCTCGAAAAAGCCGGCCTTCTCGGGCTGGAATTCAAAAGCGACATAGATTCTGGCGGGGTAATCGTCTCCGGACTTTTCCCGGCCATTACCCTTTTCGAAAACGTTTGAGATCTTCCAACGCCATTGCAGAATCAGCGATTCAGCCGGCTCCAGTCTTACCCGTGC
>JAXHUV010000177.1:0-4834 GCA_034189445.1 Pseudomonadota bacterium | reverse complement strand
CGATCATGGGCGCAATCAACGTCATCGCCACCATCCTGAACCTGCGGGCCCCGGGCATGACCTTGATGAAAATGCCCCTGTTCGTCTGGACCTGGCTGATCACCGCCTTCCTGCTGATCGCGGTAATGCCGGTGTTGGCGGGTGTGGTCACCATGATGCTGATGGACATCAACTTCGGCACCAGTTTCTTTGATGCCTCCGGCGGCGGTGATCCGGTGCTGTTCCAGCATGTGTTCTGGTTCTTCGGGCACCCCGAGGTCTACATCATGATCCTGCCGGCGTTCGGGGCGATTTCCCACATCATTCCCACCTTCTCCCGCAAGCCGTTGTTTGGTTATGCCTCCATGGTTTATGCGGTCGGTGCCATTGCCTTGCTGTCGTTCGTGGTCTGGGCGCACCACATGTTTACCGTGGGCATTCCGGTCACCGGCCAGCTGTTCTTCATGTATGCCACCATGCTGATTGCCGTGCCGACCGGTGTGAAAGTTTTCAACTGGGTGGCCACCATGTTTCGGGGTTCGCTCAGTTTTGAGGCGCCCATGCTGTTCGCGGTGGCCTTTGTGATCCTGTTTACCATCGGTGGTTTCTCGGGCCTGATGCTGGCCATCGCGCCGGCGGACTTCCAGTACCATGACACCTATTTCGTGGTGGCCCACTTCCACTACGTACTGGTGCCGGGTGCCATCTTCGGGATTTTCGCCTCTGCCTATTTCTGGCTGCCCAAGTGGACTGGTCACATGTATGACGAAACCCTGGCCAAGACCCATTTCTGGCTATCCTTCATCGGTATGAACCTGGCCTTTTTCCCCATGCACTTCCTGGGGCTGGCGGGCATGCCTCGCAGGATTCCGGATTACGCCCTCCAGTTTGCCGATTTCAACATGGTTTCCAGCATTGGCGCCTTCATGTTCGGTGCCACCCAGCTGCTGTTCCTGCTGATTGTGGTCAAGTGCGTCAAGGGTGGGGAAGAGGCGCCGGCCAAGCCCTGGGATGGTGCCGAGGGTCTGGAATGGACCGTGCCATCACCGGCGCCCTATCACACGTTTGCGACGCCGCCGGAAGTGAAGTGAGGTTGTGAGAGTGTAAACACGGCAAGACAACAACAATGAAGATCGGATAAGCCATCGGAGACTGTCATGGCGGAGAATCAGAGCTATTACGTTCCGGAACAGAGCAAGTGGCCGATTATTGCCACGGTGGGCCTTGGGACGACTCTCTATGGGGTCGCATCCATCCTGGTCAACATCCAGCAGAATGAGAGTACCACCGGGCCCTGGATCCTGTTCTTTATCGGCGCAATGATCATGGCCTACATGCTGTTTGGCTGGTTTGGCAGCGTGATCCGGGAGAGCCGGGCCGGGCTTTACAGTGCCCAGATGGACCGCTCATTCCGCTGGGGGATGAGCTGGTTCATCTTTTCCGAAGTCATGTTTTTCGCGGCCTTTTTCGGGGCTCTGTTCTATGTACGGATGTTTGCCGTGCCCTGGCTGGGCGGTGAGGGCGACCGCGGCAGCTCAAACATGCTGTGGGAAGGCTTTCAGGCCACCTGGCCGCTGATCCAGACGCCGGATCCCCAGGCCTACCCGCCACCGGAAGCAACCATCGGCCCCTGGGGCCTGCCACTGGTCAATACCATTCTGCTGGTGACCTCGTCGTTCACCATTACCGTTGCCCACCATGCACTGAAAGCGGGCAACCGCGCCAAGGTCAAGATCTGGATGCTTGCCACAATCCTGCTTGCCATCGGCTTTCTGGCTCTGCAGGCCGAGGAGTACATGCACGCCTACCAGGATCTGAACCTGACTCTGGAATCCGGCATCTACGGCACCACCTTCTTCATGCTGACCGGTTTTCACGGCGCCCATGTGACACTGGGAACGCTGATGCTTTTCATCATGCTGATGCGGATCAACAAGGGGCATTTTACTGCTGACAGTCACTTCGGTTTTGAAGCTGCCTCCTGGTACTGGCACTTTGTGGATGTGGTTTGGCTGGGACTGTTTGTGTTTGTCTACATCATCTGAGCAGGGTTTCAGGGGGTCGGATTCAGTGTCAGGCTCCCCTGCCATAGCGCAATCAGAATCACCGCCAGGAGCAGTATGCTTAGCGTGACCCGAACCGCCAGGGAGTTCAGCACCCGATTGGTTTTGCCGCCGTCCTTGATCAGGAAAAACAGGCCACTGAACAGGCTGACCACCACGGCAAGCATCAATACAACGATAACGGCCTTGAGCATGGGACTTCCTGTTTTTATTGGTGTCGTGAGTGTACCGCCCGGAAACGGTTCCAGACTCGCTGAGGTCACTATAGCAGAGCATGTCTGATTCGCAGGGTAAACACCGTCAATGGCAGTTTGATTGGCGGCTGCTGGTGTTCAGTAGCGTCTTCCTGCCGGTGCTCGTGAGCCTGGGTGTCTGGCAGTTGAATAGGGCGGAGGAAAAGCAGAATTTGCTGGACCAGTGGCAACAGGATGCCGGTAACCTGGCGTGGCGGGACATGGTGTCCGGGAACCTGACCAATGGCCAGCCAGTGACATTAACCGGACTGTACGGAAGCCGAAACTGGCTTCTGGATAACCGGACCCGGGAGGGGGCTCCCGGCTATGAAGTTCTTACGGAGTTTCGCCCACTTGATGGGCCGCCGGTGGTGATCAATCGTGGTTGGGTGCTGGCGCCGCGGACCCGGGACCAGCTTCCGGACATAGAAACGCCAGAAGGTATTTTCACCCTGAAGGGGCGGATTAGCGATTACCCGGTGCCTCCGGTGCTGATGAACCAGCCGGCGGCAGATGAGCAATGGCCCCGCCGGGTTCAGAGTCTTTCCGAGCAGGCGGCGCGGCAGGAAATCCCGGAACTTCCCGGCAGAATCGTACGACTTTCCGGGGAGCGCCAGCCGGGCGCTTACCGGGCTGACTGGGAACCGGACCTGATGGGCCCGCAAACCCATTACGGATATGCCACGCAATGGTTTGCGATGGCCGTGGCGCTGACTATATTGACGGTAGTGGCGAGTTATCGAAAGAGTCAATCGAGTGACTAAAAGACAGGAGCCAATAATGACAATGACAATGGCTAACAGGATATCCGGCCAGGAACAGAACGAAGGGCCGACTCCGGAGCAGGTGCGTCGCGGCCGCCGGACAGCCTTCCTTCTGTTTGCTCTGGGCTTTGGCCCGATGATTATTGCGACCATCATGTTTTACACCGGCTGGCTCAATCCCGCCGGGCACACCAACAACGGGGTGCTGCTTGATCCGGTGGCACCGGTGTCGGCCCTGAATCTGGAGTCCTCAAACGGCGTTCCTCTGGCGGAGCGTTTCGGCCCGGACGTGGTTGATCCGAACTGGATGATGATTGTTGCCGCCGGGAGGTGTGGCGATCGGTGTGAGCAACTGCTCTATCTGGCCCGCCAGGTGAACATCGCCCTGGGTAAAAACGCCAACCGGGTCTCACGGGCGGCGGTACTGGGTGATATGCCGGCAGGTCTGCAGGCTCGCTGGCCGGAGCAGTACAGTTCCATGGAGGTTCTGGTGCCTGCATCCGGCACACGGCCGGCCTGGCCGGTGGGTGTCGATCCGGCCTCGGAGCCCCGTATTCTGCTGGTGGACCCGTTTGGCAATATCATAATGCACTATGGTACCGAACACACCGGCAAGGACATGCTTGAGGATCTCAAGCAACTGCTTAAACTCTCGCAGATCGGTTAGTGGCCAGCGCCGGAGGGTCCGCCTTGAATCAGCCGTCATATACTTCCCCGTCTGCGGATATTCCGGCCTCCGCTGCCCGGATCATGGCCAGATGGGCAACCCTTGTCGTTCTGCTGGCCGCTGTGGTGATCATGCTGGGCGCCTGGACCCGGCTGGTGCATGCCGGGTTGGGGTGTCCTGACTGGCCCGGATGTTATGGCTTTCTCGCGGTGCCCCAGAGCGAATCCAGCATCGCTATTGCCAATGCCCGTTTTCCGGAAACCCCGGTGGATGTCGGGAAGGGCTGGCCGGAAATGATTCATCGCTATGCCGCCGGCACCCTGGGGCTGATGGTCTTCGGGCTGGCGGGCTACGGGGTTCGCAACCGGCACCAGGGTGTGCCGGTCAAGCTGCCGCTGTTCATTGCCGGTTTCATCGTTCTCCAGGGCGCCTTCGGCATGTGGACGGTGACCCTGAAACTGTGGCCCCAGGTGGTGGCACTGCATCTCCTCGGTGGCTTTACCACCCTGAGCCTGCTGGCTCTGCTGAGCTTGCGGTTGCGACGGCAGGCCAGGCAGAAGCGGGATCGGGAGCCGCCGTCATCGACTGCATTGGCGGGTTTCCGCATCTGGCTGTATGGCGGGCTTCTGTTGGTGGTGATGCAGATTGCCCTGGGGGCCTGGACAGCGGCCAATTACGCCGCCGTTGCCTGTACCGACCTTCCCACCTGCCAGGGCCAGTGGTGGCCGGATGGCATGGATTTCCGCCACGGTTTTGACGTCGCCCAGCACGTGGGCCCGAACTATCTCGGTGGCCAGCTTACGGCGGAGGGGCGGGTGGCCATTCACGTCACTCACAGGCTCGGTGCCGTGGTGGTGCTGGTCTATTTCACGGCCTTGCTGGCGCTGATGTGGTGGCGACGTGGTGATTCCGGCCTCGGCAACGCTATCCGGCTGGTGACTGTGTTACTGGGTGTCCAGATTCTGCTGGGGCTGGCCAACGTGATACTCCACATCCCCCTGTCCATCGCGGTGGCCCATAACGCGATGGGCGCCGGATTGCTGCTGTCCGTGATTCACCTGGTCTGGCGCCATCACCTGCTGCTCCGGACCCGGACCGCAAGCACAACCCATACTACAGCGATAAAAC
>JAXHUV010000176.1:0-4854 GCA_034189445.1 Pseudomonadota bacterium | reverse complement strand
CGAGCCGGACATCGCCACCCTCGGCATCGGCCGCAAGTTCCAGAAACCCACCGTGTTCGAAGCACTCACCGTGTTCGAAAACCTGGAACTGGCCATGGCGGCGGACAAGCGCATCTTCCCGACGCTCACCGCCATCATGAAAGCCGAATACCGGGACCGCATCGACGAAGTGCTCAAACTCATCGGCCTCAGGGACCTGCGCGACCGCCTCGCCGGCATCCTCTCCCACGGCCAGAAACAGTGGCTGGAGATCGGCATGCTGCTGATGCAGAAGCCGAGGTTACTGCTGGTGGACGAACCCGTGGCCGGCATGACCGAACAGGAAATGGAACGCACCGCCGAACTGCTCACCAGCCTCGCCGGCAAACAATCCGTTGTGGTGGTGGAGCACGACATGGGCTTCGTGCGCTCCATTGCCCGCCAGGTCACCGTGTTGCACCAGGGCAGCGTGCTGGCCGAAGGCACCATGGACCAGGTCTCCAACGACCCGGAAGTGATCAAGGTTTACCTCGGGGAAGACGCCTGATGCTCAAGATCAACCAACTCAACCACTACTACGGCGAAAGCCACACCCTCTGGGATCTGGACCTGGACGTACCCCAGGGCCAGTGCACCTGCGTGATGGGCCGCAACGGCGTGGGGAAGACTACCCTGATGAAATGCATCATGGGCGAGGAAACCACCAAAAGCGGCAGTATTGAATTTGCCGGAGATGTGGAACTGACCAGAAAGAAAATCGAAGACCGCTCCCGCCTCGGCATCGGCTACGTGCCCCAGGGCCGGCAGATCTTTCCGCTGCTGACCGTGGAGGAAAACCTGCGCACCGGACTGGCCGTGCGCAAGGACGGCAGCAAGAAAATCCCCGAGCGGGTGTATGAGCTGTTTCCGGTGCTGAAGGAAATGCGGCACCGGAGAGGCGGCGACCTTTCTGGTGGGCAGCAACAGCAGCTGGCCATTGGCCGGGCTTTGGTAATTGAGCCTCGGCTCCTCATCCTGGATGAACCGGGGGAGGGGATTCAGCCGAATATTGTGGCGCAGATTGGGGAGGTTATTCGTAGGCTGATTGAGGAGGACGGGCTGACGGTGTTGCTGGTTGAGCAGAAGTTGCCTTTTGCGCGGAAGTATGCGGATCGGTTTGCGATTTTGGATCGGGGGAGGAGGGTTTCTGAGGATGAGATTGCGGGGTTGACTGATGAGCTGATTAAGAAGCATCTGACTGTTTAACTGCCTCGCTGGCCTCATGCCTTGGCAGGCATAAAAGCCCTATCTTTCATAACTCTGCGCCGGGATATTCCTGTTGCGGAGTTTTGTCTTTTTGTAACCTCAGCAGGAAAACGGCGCCAAGATGGACTAGTGTAGGTAGCTATATGCTACGCACGCACCGATTATTAGGGACGACAAACTGTGGACCACCCAGAACTGCCCAAGTCTTTTATTGCCTTTCCAATTTTGAGTCTTGCCTCTTCAAGCTTCCCGGCCTTTCAGGTTGGAAAATCGTGACCGCTTCGTTGCTGCAATAATTAGGATGTTAAATGATAGCGAGGAAGACATTGAAAAAATTTGTAACTTATTGAAAAGAATATAGCCCGAAAAATTCACAAAAAAAGGCGAACCTTGCTTAACCTATTGATATAATGGGAGTTAGACCAATAACGCTTCGGAAGAAGCTAAACAACTCGCTTATTAATAATGACTCTCATCGTCGGGCAGGATGGGGGCTTGGCAGGAAGAATTGAATGCGTGTTCGGGGTGTTTATGAAACGTTCGGGCTAGGAACATTGGCGCAAAATCAGAAGCCATCATTGGGGTAAGCAGGAGGTAATCGGCCGACTTGCTCTAAACGTTTTCGAGAAACGCCCTGTGCGGTCCCGCATGCAGGGTGTTGTGGGGACTGGGGGTTAGATACCCCCGGTTACCCGATTATGTGGTGGCTGACTCCCAAGCTATCAGGACATGCATCTACCAGCCATCCAGTTTGATCCCATTTTCCCGGAGATATTCGCCTTCTTTTTCCAGATATTCATCTACCCATTGAGAATAGTCTGACTTCTCGTTGTTATACGGTTTAGCCTCGTAACGCCCAACTTCAATCGCATTCTCGCCCCGGTTCATAATCCACACTACAACGGTCCCGCCCGGCGCCAGCCCAAAAACCAGGGCATCCCGAGGGTATTCCGCTATCTCTCCAAAGCTCTCGAAAGGTGCAATTTCCTTCATCTTTTCTTCGATTTCGTCAGCGTTTTTCAGGTGAATCAGTGCTTCGTACGATTGCTGTTCGGCAAAGGAGAACCACTTGATCAAGACCAGTTCTGGCATCGCTTGCCACTCAGCATGCTTGCCCGATGGTTCTCTCCAGCAACAAGTGATAATTCCAATTGGGGCTCTCCAACCAATATCTTTGGAGCGAGATTCAAAAATCAACGTATCGACCCATGCATCGTAATGCTGGGGCACCACAACCGCGATACTTCTATACGTGGACTCTGGACCATTCTTAGGCCCTTCGGACCCTACTTGCTCCGAACACCCCAGAAGCACCAAAACACAGATGCTGACCGCCAGATGTTTAATACTCATGATATTGCCCCTCAATCCACTGTCCTTCATTCGGATGCACGGCCCGTTTGCCGTATTTGGCTGGCTTGAAGGGAAAAAGCGGCCCAAGCTTCAAGTAATGATCCGAATGGTGAATGTAGCGTTGCTTAAGCAACGCCCGGGATTCTGGGGTCATCAGTAGGTCGCTGCCATGCCAGACATGGGCGGCCAGATTCCTGGCAACGGTCATTAATTCTTGCGGTAGAGAAAGGCCTTCCACTTTTGGGTTAATAGATTGGAAAGGCACACCGGCATCCACTGCCAACTTATGCATAAGGTAGAGCGGGATACGGGAATATTCACCACGAACTTCGCGGTCCAGCCAAAGTCGAAGCGTAATATCCCCGCCCGGTAAACCGGGTGCGCGCTCCTGTTCGATTTCAAGCGTGGCAAGTGGATTCAGTGGCCCGATCCAGCCTTCATTTTTGATCAGCGCACGATCCTGCAACATGCGCGAAAATTCAAAACTGGCTTCGGGATTGCGGCGGTCTTTCCCCCTGACCACCAGAGGCAGGCGAACTTCAACACGCTCGTGAAAGATCTCCGGGTAACCACCTCCAATATCGGAGTGTACTCCGGGAAGCACCCATTCATCGAAGTGTTCCGGCAGGTTGCCAGACTCACTCCGTAGACTGTTCAGTGAAAAATTGTGGCGGCGCTCATCCCGCGCCGCAAACTGGACAACCCTTTCGGCATCTTCCGGCCTCAGGTTGACGTTAATGCGACCCGTTTCCGCATCGTGTGCTGAAAAGTCCAGATTGCCGAGATCGGCAATCCCCGCAACGGTATCGAACAAACCGACAAAGCGAACGGTAACTTTCTTAGGCCAAGGTATGCCCTGCCGCTCGAATGCTCTGACTAAAGCTCCCTTGTATTGACCGTATAAGGAGCCCGTTGTGTCCGAAACCTCCCGGCTGACAAAATGCCGCGCAGTCGCCGCGCCACGGCTAAAGCCAAACACATCGAGAACCAATTCTTCGATTTGATCGGTTACATTGCGTTTCAGTTGAAATAGAAAGTTACTACAGCCTTGGTCAATTTTTCTGAGTATTCCTTGCTCCCCAAGACCTAGCCCCATACTGTGGCTATCGTCCGGTTCGCCGGATTTTGTACCCACGCCGGACACATAGGTTGAAATCCGGTATGCTTGTTCTGACTCATAGCTTCGGAACCGGCCCTGTTGGTACATGCGCTCAAGCTTGGAAACATTGGTTTCAGCGTTGAGGTAACTACCTTCCATGATCTGCGACACTTCACTGCTACAATTTTC
Source organism: Pseudomonadota bacterium (assembly GCA_034189445.1). Lineage (GTDB taxonomy): Bacteria > Pseudomonadota > Gammaproteobacteria > Pseudomonadales > Oleiphilaceae > Marinobacter. Next base: position 989 of record JAXHUV010000176.1, on the reverse strand, counting down.
TTCTGACATGGCCCCGGCAGCATTCGCCGTCAAGCATTCATCCACCTGCTTCTGATAGGCCTGGGTATTGTTTCGGTTGTTGCCTGTGCCATCAAAAAAGAATCCTGCTTCTACCCGAACTTTGGGACGCTCGTCTTCTTCGGACGAGTCATCCGGTGACTCGTCCGATAAGTCTTCGTCAATCAATGCGCCTTTCTGGGCTGCTTTGCGCACAAACTCCTGCGGATCTTTGTCCAGCAAATGTTTTGCTGCTGGGGTAAGTTGGCCTTTGTCATCCAGCGCACCAGCCATGGCGAAGTCCACAACCGGCGCGGTGTTGGTGGCGACACCCAAAATTACTCGTGGATTACCGCTGACAATAGAACCACCATGACTGGTGGGGCTGCCAAGGTACGCCACGGGCATGCCATCGGCCTGAGCCAATGGGTAGCCTTGAGTAATGACCGCCCCGCAGCCGGTGACATCGCCAACGCGGGCAATGGGCTTGCCTTCGACAAGGATACTGGAGCCATTTGGCATGATGGGGGAAGATCCGTGCCCTTTGATCGGGCAAACGTGCATGTCGCCAACGCAGGCGGCAATCAGATTGCTCATAGTCAGAGTTCCTTTCTGCTGAGGGGTAGCTTCCTGGCTACCCGTGATTAAACATTGTTCAAAACCCGTGATTCTAGCATGGTTGGCACCGCATAACACCTAAGCATTTAATGGTCGTGCGCAGCATGACCATTAAATGTCTGTTGGACTAAGCCGCCGGCACGGAGCCTGGCGGTCGACGCATAATAAAACCCGGGACAGATTTATTTTCGGGCGCTTTACTCTGCCGATCACGATAGGGCGGACTTGGCTATTGCCGGACTTCTGGTTAGCCTGACAGAGTCAGGAACCAATGAAGGTAATCCTGCGAAAACATGGATAACTCTCCCTCAAGGACAGAAGGAGCAAAGGAATGAGCAAGAAAGTTGTATTGTTGGGCGACTTGGGTACCGATC
>JAXHUV010000175.1:0-4860 GCA_034189445.1 Pseudomonadota bacterium | reverse complement strand
CATCGATTCAGGGCTTACTTCGGTTTGTCTGGGTCTACTGCGCGCACTGGAACGAGTGGGCGTGAGTGTCGGCTTTTACAAGCCTTTCCGCCAGTTTGTCCGCCGGGCCGAATCCATGCACAACGCCAGTCAGGATTCGTCCGTCGCTTTCGTGCGCGCCAGCAGTCACCTGAATCCACCAGACCCGATTGCCCTCAAGGAGGCCCAGCACCTTCTCAACAGAGGCAAATCCGATTACCTGCTCGAGACAGTGGTGGGCGAATACCAAAAAGTTGCCCGAGACGTGGACGTGGTGATCATCGAAGGCCTGGTCCTGGACCGCAGCGAAGCCTATATTGCGAGACTGAACGTGGAGGTCGCCCGCAACCTTGGTTCCGATGTCATCCTGGTAAGTACCCCAAAAAATCTGGATGCCCGGCAAATGGATGAGGAACTGGACTTCTCATCGCGCCTGTTCGCCAACCCAAGCGACCCGGATGTTATCGGTGTCATACTGAACAAGGTTGGAGAACCCGAGCAGGCGGGCTTTGAGCCCCGCTCCAACAACAGTCAGCCCACTCCCGGCACCCTGGATTACCAAAGCGAGTGCAAAACATTCAGCGGGGGCCGCTTTCGCCTGATTGCCGAGATTCCCTGGCTGCCGGAGCTGCTCGCACCGCGGGTCTCCGATATTGCCAGGGAACTCGGGTTACCGGTCCTCAATGAAGGCCAGATGCACGTCAGGCGGGTTCAGAAGGTGTCTGTGTGTGCCCGAAACATTCGTAATATGACCGAGACCCTGCGACCCGGCACTCTGTTGGTCACACCCGGCGATCGGGAAGATATCCTGGTGGCCTCCACTGTTGCCGCTCTGAACGGTGTCCCCCTCGCTGGCCTGATGCTCACCGGTGGTCTTATGCCGGACCAACGTGTGATCGATCTCTGTCGCCGGGCGCTGGAAACCGGTCTGCCGGTACTTGGCTCCGATGCCGATACCTATGAGACGGCACACATGCTGGCCAACCTGTCACCCTCCATCCCCATCGATGACCCCGACCGGATCGAAAAAGCGATGGAAGCGGTTGCCACCCGCATAGACACCGACTGGTTACAGCAGCATCTCAAGGTCCCGCGCCAGGAAAGGCTTTCTCCTCCCGCTTTCCGGTATCAGCTGTCAGAACGCGCCAGGGCAGCCAACAAACGCATCGTGTTGCCGGAGGGCAGCGAACCAAGAACCGTGCAGGCGGCCATCATCTGTCATCAACGCAAACTGGCACGATGCGTCCTGATCGGTAACGCAGAGGCGATAAGGCAGGTTGCGAATTCCCAGGATCTGGAACTGCCCGAGGATATCGAAATCATTGATCCGTCAGAGGTGCGGCAGCGCTATGTCGGCCCCATGGTAGAGCTGCGCAAGCATAAGGGGCTGACACCGGAAATGGCTGAAGCCATGCTCGAAGACAACGTCGTTCTCGGTACTATGATGGTGGCTCTGGATGAAGTCGATGGTCTGGTGTCGGGGGCCATGCACACCACCGCCAATACAGTGCGTCCGGCCTTTCAGTTGATCAAGACCCATGACCGCGCAAGGCTGGTCTCTTCCGTGTTTTTTATGTTGCTTCCGCAACAGGTGGTGGTATACGGCGACTGCGCCATCAATCCCGACCCGAATGCCGAGCAACTGGCGGACATTGCTATCCAGAGCGCTGAATCGGCGGAAGCCTTCGGAATCGAACCACGAGTTGCAATGATCAGTTACAGCACCGGCGAATCGGGCAGCGGCCAGGGCGTGGATAAGGTGAGAGAAGCCACGCGGTTAGCCCGCGAGCGCAGGCCGGATCTGCTGATAGACGGGCCGCTGCAGTACGATGCCGCGGCCATCGAGAGCGTGGCCAGGAGTAAGGCGCCGGGCAGCAAGGTCGCAGGCAAGGCCACGGTTTTCGTGTTCCCGGATCTGAACACCGGCAACACCACCTACAAGGCGGTCCAGCGCAGTGCCAATGTGGTCAGCATCGGGCCAATGCTGCAGGGTCTCCGCAAGCCGGTAAATGATCTGTCCCGGGGGGCACTGGTGGAGGATATTGTGTTTACGGTTGCTTTAACCGCCGTTCAGGCAAAGCAGGTTGAAAATACCCGGCCGGGCTGAGACAGGCCTGCCCTCACCCGGTCGTCGAATCAGCGCTTGAGACTCTTTTGGCGTTTTTTCTTCGGACGACGGCCCTGCTTCTCGTCGTTGTCCTTCTTGACCTTCTGACGCGGCGTCAGACGGTCCACTTTGCCAGCAAAGGGATTTTCGCCCGACTTGAACTCAAAACGGATTGGTGAACCGGTTACTTTGAGGACCTTGCGGAAGGTGTTCTCCAGGTAACGCTTGTAGGCGCCCGGCAATGAATCCACCTGGTTACCGTGAACCACAATAACCGGCGGATTGGACCCGCCCTGATGAGCGTAACGCAGTTTGATTCGACGCCCGTGCACCATGGGTGGCTGATGCTGGGCAATGGCATCCTGCAGGATAGCGGTCAGACGGTTGGTTGGCCACTTCGCCATGGCGGACCCGTAGCACGCCTCCACCGACTCATACATTACGCCCACGCCAGAACCATGAAGCGCCGAGATATAGTGTTTATCGGCGTAATCCAGGAAATCGAGGCGGCGCTGTACCTGCTCTTTCACCCGAACACGGTCTTCCGGATCCATGCCGTCCCACTTATTGACAGCGATCACCAGCGAGCGACCTGCATCCAGCACAAACCCGATCAGGTGAAGATCCTGATCCACCAATCCTTCCCGGGCATCAATGACCAGAATAACCACATGAGCGTCATCAATCGCCTGCAGCGTCTTGATAATGGAAAACTTCTCCACCACTTCGCTGACGTTCTTGCGGCGACGGACCCCAGCGGTATCAATCAACGTGTATTGACTGCCCTGGCGCTCATAAGGAATATAAACACTATCCCGGGTTGTACCCGGCATGTCGTAAACCACCACGCGATCCTCGCCGAGCATCCGGTTGACCAGGGTGGACTTGCCCACGTTCGGCCTGCCGACAACCCCGATACGAATACCCGGGTAGCGATCGGCCCGGTCCTCTTCCTCTCGCTCCTCCTCGGAAGGCAGCAGGATTTCGAGCATTGAGCGGATACCACGGTTATGTGACGCTGCAATCAGGAAGGTGGACTCAAAACCAAGGCTGTAAAAATCGGACGCCGCGATATCCGGGTCCTGGCCATCGGTCTTGTTCACAACCAGATGGGCCTGTTTACCGGACCGACGCAGATTGTCCGCAATAAGTTCGTCGCCCGCAGTCAGCCCGGCACGGCCGTCCACCAGGAACAGCACGATGTCAGCCTCTTCTACCGCCTGCCTGGATTGGCGGGCCATTTCCAGATCAAGGCCCTGCTCGTCACCGGTAAGACCACCAGTGTCTATGACGATGAAGCCTTGCCCCTCGTAGCTGCCCTCACCGTATTTGCGGTCACGGGTCAGGCCCGGAAAGTCCGCAACCAGGGCATCCCTGGAGCGGGTCATCTGATTAAACAATGTCGATTTGCCGACGTTAGGGCGTCCGACAAGGGCAATAACTGGGGTCATGATAGGGGGTCAATCCTGCGGCTTAACCTGGAATACGGCCATCTTTCCGCTGTTGCCGAAAACCAGCAGGTTACCATTGGCAAGGCGCTGTGCCGGTACGCGGATACCCTCATCATCGAACTCCAGTTGGCCAACCAGCTCGCCATCCTCGCGGTCAAGGGCATGCAAATAGCCTTCGAAATCGCCCACCACCAGATAGTCTTCGTAAACCATTGGCTGGGTAAGCTGGCGCCAGGCAAGACGGTCCTGAGTCCAGACTTCCCGACGGTCCGAGCCTCTCAGGGCGACGATCTCGCCATTGGCGGATGCCAGATAGATCTGACCGCCACCAACCATTGGAGAATAGAGGCTGGAGGCCTTTCGGCTCCAGATTTCCTGGCCGGTGCGAACATCAACGAGGGCAAGTTTGCCCTGGTAACCAACGACCAGGATGGCGGAGTCAATGACCAGGGGTTGTCCCGTCACGTCAACCAACCTTTCCAACTCGGTGCGCCCCTGGGGCTGGCCAACGTCGTACTGCCATATGGGTTGACCCGAGGCTGCCGCCAGCGCGATCAGTTTGCCACTGGCAAAGGAAGCAATGACCACGTCACCACCCACCAGTGGAGCGGCAGCGGCCCGCATGGACAGGGCCGGAACCGTACCGTCGTACTGCCATAACTTTTCACCATCGGAGGCGTTGAAACCGAGAACCTTGCCATCGGTCGTCTGGGCTACCACGAGGGAGCCATTGGACTGGGGCGCGGACAACACTTCCGTCGGCAGTGGCTGGCGCCAAACCTCGGAGCCATCGTCACGGGAAAGTGCCACAAGATCGGCATTATCGGTAGTCAGATACAGGTTCCGCCCGTCGCCGCCGAGGCCCGAGAAAACGCGCTCATCAAACTCAGATTCCCAGACAACCTCGCCGGAATCCGATTCAACGGCGTAAAGCTCACCATCCGTTGATGCCGCGTAGATAAGGTCGCCGGTATTCAATGGTGCCAGGTAGAGAAAATCACCATCATGACCGTCGCCAACGGACATGCTCCAGACTCTCTTGAATTCAGCGGACGCCTCGATATCGGGAACCGGCGCTGGTTGTTCAAACGTATCGGTAGTACTGCAGCCGGAAAGTATGGCCAGAAGCACCAGCCCCGGCAGCAGCCCCCGCTTCGTGATCCTGTCGCGAAGAACCGGCATCAGGCACCCTCCCCGACACCGAGGTCTGCCAGCTTCAGCTCCAGAATACCGCTACGCCCCTGCTGGCTCTGCTCCCGGGCAGCAAGGTAGGCGTCACGGGCC
>JAXHUV010000174.1:0-4862 GCA_034189445.1 Pseudomonadota bacterium | reverse complement strand
TCCGCCAGGAAGCGAGCCGCCACGCAGAGGCCATCGCCGAGATGGTCGATTATCTCGGGTTGGGAAATTATCTGTCCTGGTCCGAACAGGAGCGCCAGGCGTTTCTGGTACAGGAGCTTCAGGGTCGCCGCCCGCTGGTCCCGCGCAACTGGGAGCCCTCCGAGTCCGTCGGGGAGGTGCTGGCAACCTGCGAAGTGGTGGCGCAACAAACCCCGGAAGCCCTGGGTTCCTACGTGATTTCCATGGCCAGCAAACCCTCTGATGTGTTGAGTGTGATTTTGCTGCTGCGGGAATCCGGGATGAAGTTTCCGATGCGGGTCGTCCCGCTTTTTGAAACCCTGGATGACCTGCGTGGCGCGCCAGACAGCATGTCGGCATTATATGAGGTCGAATGGTACCGGGAGTATTGCCAGGGCCGGCAGGAAGTGATGATCGGCTACTCGGATTCCTCCAAGGACGCCGGTCAGCTGATGGCCGCCTGGGCACAGTACCAGGCTCAGGAGCGGCTGACCCATGTTGCCAACCAGTACGGTGTGCATCTGACCCTGTTCCACGGTCGGGGCGGCACCGTTGGCCGCGGTGGCGGACCCGCCAACCGGGCGATTCTGTCCCAGCCGCCGGGCTCGGTAAACGGCAGCTTCCGGATCACCGAGCAGGGGGAAATGATCCGGTTCAAGTTTGGTTTGCCCAGGCTGGCGGTTCAGAGCCTGACGCTCTACACCACCGCGGTTATTGAAGCCACGCTGGCGCCGCCACCCCAGCCGGAGGACAGCTGGCGGGAGACCATGGACTGGCTCACCGAGCGTTCACTGAAGGCCTACCGTGATGTGGTTCGGGAGAACCCGGATTTCGTGCCCTATTTCCGCCAGGTTACACCCGAGCAGGCCCTGGGGAAACTGGCGCTCGGCAGTCGGCCGGCCCGGAGAAAGGCCACCGGTGGCGTGGAAAGCCTGCGGGCCATTCCCTGGATTTTCGCCTGGACCCAGATGCGGTTGATGCTGCCCAGCTGGCTGGGCAGCGACGTTGCGCTTGCGGAAGCGGCCCGGGATAACCGGCTGCCGGTACTGAGGGAAATGATGCAGGGCTGGCCCTTCTTCCGTACCTACGTGGATATGCTGGAGATGGTGCTGGCCAAAGCGGATCTGCGCATTGCCAGCTATTATGAGCAGACCCTGCTGGACGATGACCGGCTAAAGGCTCTTGGCAAAAGCCTTCGGGCCAGGCTTGAGGGGTGCATTGAACAGCTTCTGGAACTCAAGGGGCAAACCGACCTGCTTGAGGCGGAGCCCGTGTTCGCGCATTCCATGCGGGTCCGTAACCCTTACACGGATCCACTGCATTACCTGCAGGCCGAATTGCTTCGGCGGGACAGGGAAAGCGAGGGCAAGGGCGAAGTTCCGGAACTGGTCGAACGCGCCCTGAAAGTGACCATGGCCGGCATCGCCGCGGGTATGCGTAACACCGGCTGATCGAAAGCGCACTGATCACGGTGCCGGGGAAAATAGTGCTGAAAAATAGCGCCGAAAAATAATAACGGGAAAAGGCCGGGTAGCAGCCTTCAGTTCGACAGGCTGCTGGCCAGTGACGAAGAACAAAGGGAGTAAGCTGTGGCTCTGGCTGCGCGATTAGAACGTTTTCTGGCCCGCAAGGGCATCAGCTATCAGGAATTACCGATAGATCAGGTGAGCAGCCTGGATGCGGCGGTTATTGCCTCTGGGGTTCTGCAGGATGATTTTATCCGGGCGACAGTCTTGATTGATATCACCGGCGTTGTCATGGCCGTGCACACGTTTGACAGTACCCCGGACCCTGACGCGGTCCACCAGTTGACCGGTCGTCGACTGCAGCCGCTGACCGCACGCCAGACCATGCGCCTGTTCGAGGATTGCGATCCCGGCTTTACACCACCCATTGGTCAGGCCTGGGAACTGCCCGTGATCGTTGATGAGGATGTGATGCAGGCGGATCAGGCCGTGTTCTCCAGCGGTACCGACCATTCCCTGATAGAGATGGATGGCCGCTCACTCCGGCTGGCGCTGGCGGGCGCCACGAAGGGGCACCTGGTTATCCGGGGACCGGGCAATGGTAACCGCGAGGCACTGACCCTTGAGGAAGTGGCCGACAAACTCCAGAAACTCTACCGCCTGCCACCGATGCCGGCCCTGGCCCTGCGCATTTTGCGGCTGACCGCCAACACCGATGCCACGGCCCGGGAGCTGGCCGAGCTGATCGAGTTCGACCCGAGCCTGACCGCTCAGGTCATGCGCTATGCCCGGTCTGCGCTGTTCAATTATCCGGGCCAGATCAATTCAGTCCAGGAAGCGGTCACCCGCGTACTGGGCTTTGACCGTGTGGCCCACATCGCACTGGGTATTGCCTCTGTGCGGGCTTTTGAAGTGCCCCGTCAGGGGATTCTGGGCATGAATAATTTCTGGCGCCACTCCCTGTATTGTGCCTTCCTGTGCCAGATCATGGCGCCACGATGCGGCGCTGACAAAGGGCTGGGGTATTTGTGTGGGCTTTTGCACAACTTTGGTCTGTTGTTGGTCGGACACCTGTTCCCGGCGGAATTCAATGAACTCAATGAGCTTCGCGAAGCCAACCCCGAAGCCAGCATGCACTCCCTCGAGCAACAGGTGTTCGGACAGGGCAACGGCCAGGAAATCCTGTCGGTGGGTCATGGTGCGATTGGCGGCATACTGCACCGTTTGTGGCAACTGCCGGACCCGGTGGTCAAGGCAGCCGGGGTTCATCAGCAGTCCGGGTACCATGGCGAACACGAGAACTATGTTTTGATGGTGCAGTTGGCCAATGCCCTGCTGAAGGCTCGCGGTATCGGCGATGAACTCAACCCCGATGACGTGCCGGCTTTGCTGGAAGGCCTGGGACTGCTGCCGGATGTTGCGGAAGAACTGAATGCGGAACTGGATCGCGTGGCTCCGGATCTGGACGTACTGGCCAGTTCCCTGGCATCCTGACCTCCTGTCGTTATTCGTTGGGAAATGCGCACTTCCTGAGCGTGATACGGAGGTCGACTTTCTCTGACGTTGATGACTTCGTATAATGCGCCCTCGCCAATTCTGGCCAACACCTGTTCCGTGCAGGAGAGGCTGTCGCAAAGGCAGGGGTTTTTGCCACAGCTTTTCAAATGATAATGGTTAAAATGGGAGCACAGCGTTATGCGAGTCATCATGTTAGGCGCACCGGGCGCAGGCAAGGGAACCCAGGCCCAGTTCATTACCGAGCGGTTTGATATTCCCCAGATCTCCACCGGCGACATGCTGCGGGCGGCGGTGAAAGCCGAGTCCGAGCTGGGTAAACAGGTAAAGGAAGTCATGACGACTGGCGGGCTGGTGCCAGACGACATCATCATTGCGCTGATCGAGGAACGCATCCAGCAGCCGGACTGCAGGAACGGCTTCCTGCTGGATGGCTTCCCCCGCACCATTCCTCAGGCCGAGGCTTTGAAGGATCAGGGGGTTGTCATCGATTACGTGGTCGAAATTGCCGTGGATGACGAGGAAATCGTCAGCCGTCTGTCTGGTCGCCGAGTGCATGAAGGCAGTGGCCGCATCTATCACGTGAAATACGATCCGCCCAAAGTGGCGGGCAAGGATGATGAAACCGGCGACCCGCTGGTTCAGCGTGAAGACGACAAGGAAGAAACGGTTCGCAAGCGTCTGAAAATTTATCACGACCAGACTGCTCCTCTGGTCGGCTACTACCAGGACTGGGCGTCGAAAGAGCCTGCTTCGGCACCAAAATATGTCCGGGTGGAAGGCGTCGGCAGTATGGACAGCATCCGGGACCAGATTCTGTCTGAGCTCAAGTAAATTCATGACATTCTGAACGATCTAAGGTCTTCACCCCCGTGAAACTGTTGGCACTGGATACGTCGTCAGAGGGCTGCTCGGCAGCCCTTTTGGTTGATGGCGAGATCTCCGAGCGCTTCGAACTTGCCCCCAGAAGCCACACCCGGCTGTTGATGCCAATGGTGCGGGAACTGCTGGCAGAGAAAAAACTGGCCCCGGCAGAGCTGGATGCTCTGGCGTTTGCCTGCGGCCCCGGCTCGTTCACCGGTGTGAGAATCGCAACCGGTGTCGTGCAGGGTCTTGCCTGGGGCCTGGATATCCCGGTGGTGCCCGTCTCTTCGCTGGAGGCGGTTGCATTGGGTGCCATTGATGCCCTGGATATCCCCGAAGCCACCGGCATTGCAGTGGCTTTTGATGCCCGTATGGGCGAGGTTTATTGGGGCTGTTTCGCGGCCCGGGCAAGGCTGCCGGTGGCGCTGGCTCCGGAACAGGTGTGTTCGCCCGAGTCGGTAACGCTACCCACAGGCCCCGAGCACTGGTGCGGAGCGGGGCCAGGGTGGCATTATCGGTCTGCCATGCCGGAGGAGGTCTCAAAGCGGGTCGATACCATTGACCAAACTCTGATACTCCGTGCTGTCTGGGTTGCACGTTTGGCGGTGATCGCCTTCGAGCAGGGAAAGGCGGTGCCAGCGGAGCAGGCCCAGCCGGTGTACATCAGGGACGAAGTGGCCTGGAAAAAGCTGCCTGGCCGGAATTGATATCCTGATCTGATGCCTGACTCTTCCCCGCCCGAACCGTTTGCCCTTTCTGTCATTTATCAGAACGCCGTTGCCGTTGCCCGCAGCGCGCTGGGAGACCGATTCCAGGCCGAGGCTCTTGCTGAGTCTCTCCAGCTGGATAACCTGGGTGTCGTGCGCCCCGGAGATGTCCGGGATTTCCCGATTCTATTGTTTCTCGATGAACTGGGTCTCGGTCTGCAGGTGACTGGCAAGAGTGCGCCCGGGCCGGTGCGTGCGGAATTTGTCACCGGCAGGATGGGTTACCGCCGCG
>JAXHUV010000173.1:0-4872 GCA_034189445.1 Pseudomonadota bacterium | reverse complement strand
TTCACGTCACTAATGCTTGCAAAAACACAATGGTGCCAGGCCTGAATTTGCACATGGTCACTCTGTGGTAAGTAAACATAGCAACCTACAACCTGAACCCTAAGGAAATGCTGTCAGACAGAGTGGACCGTAGTGAGATAATTCTGACATGTAGAATGGTGGTTCTGTAAACTATATACAACTCTTATCTCACTTAAGCTAGTCTTTTCAAAGTCACTGTCATGGGTTGTTGGCCAACAGATTCACTCTTGCAGCTTCCTGACGGCCACAAACACAGGTTTGTGGTCGGAGTACCACGACTCCAGGACGCCTGATGTAAACAGCTCCATTGGAAGGTTGGTGAACAACAGGTCCAAAGTCGAGAGGTGGTCACTAGTTGGTTCCTTGACCATCTGCTGCAAGGTGAATCTGGTGCAAAGACTTGCCAGTGGTGCTGGTAGTTTCTCTGTCACATCACAGTTCAGATCTCCTCCTACCACAACATACTGGTGTGTTGAAAGGACTTGCTCAACAGTGGCACTGAGAGCTGCACACAAGGTGGTGGTGCTGACGCGAGGCGGAGAGTAGACACCAACCAGGCCTAGTCCTGGTATGCTGCTGGAGGCGTCCACCACAGTGATGTCGATACCACTCTGGCGACTGGAGCTGGTGCAGCTGATGGGTGGCAACTCGTCTCGCACATACACCATGGTGCCAGCATGTGGCCGGTGGTCTTTGGATGGAGCTGGGCTGGTGACAAGCACAGAGAATCCTGGCACGCTGTAGTGGTCGATGTTGTCCTTGTTGTCCTGCCAGGTCTCGCTGATGAACAACACATCAGCCTGCAGTAGGTTTCTCTCACACCGCAAGTGTCTGACATGCTTGTGGAGAGACCTGCTGTTGTGAAAGGCTGCTGTGAAGCACCCACGGCCCAGCTGATGCAGGTCAGGAACACAGAAATGAAATGGCTGCTCTCGCAATCTCTCCATCTCCATCCTGACATCAGGAGACACCTTGATCTTTTTAGCGTCAAAGTCCAGTAGCCTGAGACCTTCGAGGGTTTTAGCTCTACTTAGTGCAACATACACTAAGTGAGCCCCAGTGCTGCCCTCAAAGGAAACGGCTACCTTCTCAAGCGTAGATCCCTGCGATTTGTGAATTGTGATGGCTGCACAAGCTGCAACAGGAAACTGGCGACGCAAAATGGAGATGTGTTTGTGCCTGCCAATCACAAACTGCTTGGCCGCTTTGAAGACAGGAGTCCACAGGCTGTTGATCTTGACGGTGTAGAGCTGTCTGTTTTCCTGGCGGGTCTTCTGACCGACAGAATGGTCATCAAACTGGATCCAGATGACGTACACATGGCTAGGGTCTTCATCGCCTCTGTGTCCCATCTGTCGCAGTGTACCGGGAGCACCATTCGTCAGGCCATCTGCAATGTCCACGTTGTGCACCAGCATGACTCTGGAGTCCACCTTGAGAAGCAGCTGCGTTGCCAGGGACTGTGTCTGGGTAACTTCCAGCCCACGCACTTTCTGCAGCAGTTCTTCCTTCAGCGGCGCACTCACCTCACCCATCACAGTGTCTGTGGCGGTGATGGTGATGGCAGCTGTCTGCAGGGACTCAAGCTGCTTGGTGTTGTGGGCTTCCACAAGTTTGCGCTTGCAGAACAGATGGAGAACTGAGTCGCTGTTGCTTGCTTGTCCATTATCTATAGCTGGGTCAGTGGTGTTGGTTGGTGGTCTGCTGACACGTGACTTGATGACTCGAACATCCTCCTCAGTGTGGCGGCCTTCTCGCACCCTGTTCAGCAGCTGGGCAAACTGGGCGTCCTCTTTTTGCCGCATGATTTCTGTCAGTTCAAACAGGGTGAAGAATTCTTGCCAAAGCCTGAGGGCCAGACCTCCGTATACAGTGTTGGATGATTGGAACACCCACCTGTCCATCACTGGTTGAAGCTGGAACAAATCACCAACAGCGAGGACGCTGACACCACCAAAAATCCTCTTGTTCCCAGTGCCCATGATCTGCTGCAGTCGTTGATGGACAAAGTTGAACATGTCTGCCCCAACCATTGAGATCTCGTCAATGATCAGGACAGACAGGCCTGAAAAAGACCTCTGCAGAGTGTTGAGGCGGCTGGCGTCAAGGTTTTTGTAGTCTTTCAGAGACTGGTTGGCTGGAATGCAAAAGGCTGTGTGTAAAGTCACACCTCTGATGTTGTAGGCAGCCTTTCCAGTAGGGGCAGTCAGAAGCACTCTCACTGAGTCAGGATTGTCACCTGGACGAGAGCTGAGGTATCGGACCAGAGCATGGTAGATGGCACGAATGCACTGGCTCTTTCCCACTCCTGCTCCGCCAGATAAGAAACAGTGAAAAGGCTCTGATTCGGATGGTTTGGTGCTGCACTTTGTTTTGATCCAGTGCAGGACATGCAGAAAGAACTGCTGCTGTTTGGTGTTGAGTGAGCAGACCAGCTGCTCATATTCTTCATCAGAAACGCGGTTAACCAGCGACTCTGTTGTGATGTTATCCGAGTCAGCGGTCCGCATCCCCATCTCCTTGCCAATGTCGTAGTTCTTGTGAAGGTCGGACTGTGGGCGGAAAGCCGGGTCAGTGCTGTCCTTGTTGAACTGCTCTTGCCGGCTCTCCAAGTCCTGCGCTGCAGGAGCCACTTCGTCCCACGCGTCCTCCTGCTCTCCCTCTCTCTCCACTCGCTCCATGGCCGCGTCAACAGCCGCTCCATTGGGGGCAAAATGACTCTCCACCTCGTCGACTGTCTTCTTCATCTCTCGGTACCTCTCAAAGTAGGTCTCACAGCCACCGATGATGTCTTTCTCCTCGTCACGCCATGGCAGGTACAGCATCAGACGCTCCCTGAAGTGTTTTTCGGGCTCATTCTCTGCTGAAAACCTGACACAGCGGAAAACTTTCGGCTTTGTCCGGCGGTACAGAATCTTACCATCACCCAACTTGTACACTTCTCCTGATACTGCGCTGTAGTCCCAGATGTCATCCACGTTTTCCTCCTCGTACTCTCCTTCTGGCTGGAACTCTGTCTTCTTTGTAGTCCTTCTGGTGCTGGTACTGGCTCGCTTCACTTGAAAAAGGGTGGCAAACTCAGCCAGACAAACACTCTCCAGCTCCTTGGGTCGGTCTGAATACCGGTCTATGAGGCTGGTACATGTGATGTCTGTGTCGTCCTCGTTCATCATCTCCAGCATGGTGGCATTCTTCAAAAGCGAGACTCGGTCACATGGTGGGGACGTGTTGATGAAGATCACGTCCCTGGTGGCTCTGCACATGGGCAGCTGCAGCAGCAGGTACACCGCCTCTTGCGCCGACACCTCGCAGTGATTCAGGAACTTGTTGGCAATGTGACGGACTTGTTGTTGCACGCCACGGTTGCCACGCTTTGCCTCATCAGAAGCATCACGCAGCAGGTCACTCATGCCGCGGTGACCCTTGCTGATGTAGGTGATGATGTAGGCACCGCAGGCGTATTCGTCCATCACAAACTGTACGTCTGTGTTGGCCATCCAAATCTGTGCGAGGGCGTCGTTCCGTGTGTTCATGCGGCTCTCTGCTGGCTTGCGTTCCAGAAAGATCTTGCTACTGCTTAGGTCGTCCCTCAGACCAATGATGTATTGGTCCAAGGTAAGACCAATTCTGGCCAAGAACACTTCAAATGAGATGTCCTCTCCAGGCTGTAGGTCTTTCAGTCCATCCTTGATGTTCTTGAGATAAGTTGTTCGCGATGGGTGCTTTTTCTCCTCGTCCTCACTCAGTGGTCGGAGCAGCATAGTCTGTGGCATGGGAGCGAGAGGGAAGCCGAAGCGGCATTTGTGTTTCCCACCTTTCTTGCACGACTTGGAGTGCTTGTGTTCGTGCAGGCTGGACACCTCCTTCAGCTCACCCTCAGTGTGCCTCTCACATGTCAAGTACTTGTCGACGAAAGCCACCACATCCTCATCGTTGTCTGCGTCTGCTTCCGGGGAGTTTTCGACCCACAGCAGACAGTGAATGTGAGGCGAGCCTCTCTGCTGGTACTCAACCCGATAGAAATAGTCAACTACATGTCCTAGAGGTTCAAGTTCACCAAGGAGGACCTTGCGGAACAGGATCTGGATGCGGTAGTCAAAGTGACGCGAGCAGGTTACAGGGTCCTGCTGGATCAGCTTTGACTTCTCCTGCCATGTAAGGTTCATCAGGTCATCATCACTCAGCTCTGTTCCATGTTCGGTCTGATACAGCACACGCAGAAGGTCTGGCCAACGCGTTTCTGCTGCTGAAAAGGTCGCAAAGAAGGCGGGGCGCCCCAACTGCCTGAGCATGGCAAACAGGTCTTTTTGTTTTGCCTGCCAATATGGAGGTGATGACCGCAGCGTTTTTAGCACACGGTAGCCCTCATCCTGACGCAACAGGCTCTCCATGGCACCCTCCTTCGCCAACTGACCAGCAGTGTAGCCTGGCTGTTTCCCCTTCACCTTCCTCAGGGCTGTGGTGGCAAGGTCGCGTATTTGCAACATTTGGAGTTTCTTCAATTTGAAGAAAATGTTAGCAATCGAATGCGCGACCCGCCTGTCTTGGTTCCGCAGTTCCTGCTTGCAGATCTTGCTGTAGGTGATGGACTTGGCTCGCTTGTTGTTGTCCACACGGCGCTCACCGCAGAAGATAGTGGGAAAGGACTTTTCTTCACAGTCCTTGTCCAGGAAAAGGGCCAGAGGGTGCTTGCCTTCACCCGGGGCGATCTTGAGTGCACGCTGGCCATCCTCTGTGAAGTCATTGGGGTGCAACAGAGTGTCGCGACACCCACCACCCACCTCCGCTTCCTCACTGATCTCCACCCAGTCCTTGTCAACATCATCATCAGGCAGGCTGTTTTGGTTGCCG
>JAXHUV010000172.1:0-4874 GCA_034189445.1 Pseudomonadota bacterium | reverse complement strand
TACATGCTGATCAGCACCTCGTACTGCGCCGCCATGGAGGCCTTCGCGTGCAGAGGTATGATCTTCTGGCAGCGCAACAACATGCGCTTTTCGTTCAGGTCGCCGAGGCTGGCAACCTTGGCGGCAATCTGTTCCTGGCGGGCCTGATCCTCGGCACCCAGGGCATACTCGGAAACCTTGCCATGGCCCTGTTGGCGGGACGCCGCCAGGGCCTGTTCAGAAGCCCGCAACCAGCGTTCGGCACTGGCCAGTGCCGGCAATGAGGGAACCACACCGGCGCTGACCGAAAGCCGGTAATCCCGGCCGCCAAAACTGAACTCGGCGGCCTCTACCGCCCTGATCAGATCCCTGGCCGCATCGCCGGCACTCTCGGAGGGCACCAGCATGGCAAACTCATTGCCCGCCAGTCTGGCCACCGGCATACCGTCACCAACGTGGCTGCGCAGAATATCCGCAACTCGTTTAAGGGTCTCATCGCCCGCCTGATAGCCAGCGGTATCATTCAGCAAGCGGAAGCGGCGAAGATCCAGCCGAACCAGGGAGCGTTCGTCCTCCCGGCGAGCCAGTTGCTGATCGAGCGTGCGCTCGAACTCCCGCCGTCCGAGAAGGCCGGTCAGTTCATCGTGGGTCGACGCCCAGGACAACTGGTCATAAACCTTGCGGAGCATCCGATCAATACTCTCGTCCACCAGGGGCCGCTCATACTGGCTGTCGGGCACGATGATGCCTTTCCGCATCTGCCGGGCCAGGGCCTCAAGCTCCAGTTCCACCACTCGCATGCCCTGATGGTTTACAAAGACGAAACGGCTGAAGCCACGAGCCACCCAGACCAGACGGATGTATTGGGGCTCGTCCGGGTTTTCCTGGTCCCGGAGCCAGTCACCGGTGCGCAGTTTCCGGACCCGGTTGATCCAGCGTTGAAGACTTCGTTGTTCCCGGTCGGACAGCTGCCTGGTGTCTGGTTGCTCCGGCTTTGCCGGCGGCACTTCAACCAGCTCTGGGCTTTTCCCCCGGCTGCGAACCAGAAACTGCCGGAGCTCGTCGCGGATCTGGGAAGACGGCATGTGGTTGCTGGAAATGGAAGCCAGGCCCCCCTGAATCACCCGCAGCAATTCCGGCAGGTTGATGGAACTTTTGGGGTCGTCAGCGAAAGCCAGCAAGGAGTCGACCACCGCCTGGTAATCCTGCCAGAGCTGGCTCTCGGGCCCCTGTCGGATCCAGGTCAGCGAGAGCAGATCCCGCCAACCGCCATCCAACAGACTGAGCACTGCCCTGGGCACCTTGCGCCCGCCCAGTTTCTGATCCAGCGCCACGGCCACGGCCTTTTTTGATTCGGCAACCTTCTGGGCGCCTTCCGCAGCGGCTGTCACGCGCTCGACGTTTCTACGATACACCAGGTTCTGGCGATCGATCAGGGTGTCCAGCTCCTGGACCGCCTGCTCGAATACCCCGGTGTCCTGCTCGAAATCCGTGGTAATCCGCTGGACCAGCTCATCAATCCGGCGCTGAGCCACAGGGTTTATCCGGCCACCCTTGATACCCAATTGCGCCAGACGGTTCATCACACCGCGAACCGGGCTGTCCTGATCGTCAAAGAATGCAGGGTCGCGCATGACAACCTTCAGAACGGGCACGTCCAGCTGCCGCATACGCTGCTGCGCGTACTCACTGAGCTTCGGGCTTTCCACCACCGACCTGAAAAACCGGTCGACCACATCGACCGTTTCCTGCTGCTTTTCATCCAGCCGGTTATCTCCGCTTGCCTTTACTTGCTCTACCACCCGATCTCTCAAAGGTGCCAGCTCTTCGCCGACATCAACAGGCTGCGCCTGTAACTGCTGGAGCTCTCGCTGGAACTCTCCGGACGACAGTGGCCTGGCGGTGGGCTGGAACGGCAAAGGTTCCGGATCGCCACGGGCCATACGACTCTCGCTCAGCGTATTCAGCAGGTTGCGTACCGTCGCAAACGCTGTCTGGGCGGCCTGGGCATGGCCCCGAAATTCATTACCCAGCATCCCGGATTTCCGGCGTGGCCGGGCCTTTTTGGCAACCTCGTCACCAGGCTTAGGGTTCGACTTCGGTTCCTCAGCAGCACTCTTCTCCATAACCGGCTCTGGCTGAACCGGCTTTTTATCTTCCTCCGGTTTCGCCCCGGCCTGCTCACTCAGATATTTACTGAGATCCAGGTCTGGCAGAACACCATGGCGAATCAGAATATCGTTAAGTTCCTGATAAAGGGAACCCAGTTGCTGTAACACGGTCTGCTCAAAGACCCGCATGCAAACCTTCTCTACCTCCCGTGAAGCCTTGAGCTGATTGAGCCCATTGTGGAACGCTTCGCAGACCAGAGATGGCCCAAGGGGGTTGTGATGCCCCGTGGCGTTGGCAACTCCAAGTTTGTCCAAGCGAAGCTTGAGCTCCAGCAGGTCGCCCCGATACCGGGTATCCGCCTTGGTCACCATCACCCGTATTGTCAGCCACTCCTCGAACTCGCCCTTGTCGACCACCGACAGCTCGGACCCGGGAAACCCTTTGGGGGCGGGCTTCAATGGCGATTCGAGGCTTCGCGCCATCTGATGCCAAATGACCCGTTGCCGGGCCTGAATCTGGCCAGAGGCATCCATGTATTCATTGGCCTGCTGGTCATTTGAGGCTTGCCGGGCTGCCTGCTTGAGGCCCTCCACCATCTGCACGAAACAGGCGTCCATCAAGGGCTCGATGAACTGGACCACCGCCCTGGCGGACTGGTGCAGGACAAACTGGACCCTGTCACTGGGGGCTCGGAGAGAGGCGCGATCCTGACGGCGAGAGCCACCACATTGTTGCAGCATGGCATCAACCGCTTCCGGGTTCGGGCGGCTGAAATTGACCCCCATGGCGCCATCAATACGCCGGACAATGCTGACATGAAGTTCATGGCGGCGGGCGCCATCCAGGGCACGAAAACGTACCACCAGTTCCGGCGGTATGCCGGAAGCAAGCGCCCGGTCCAGCTTCTTCGAGGTTTCACTCGAATAACGAACGAACAAACCCTCCGCACAAAAATCGGCGATCTGGCACGGCCAGGCCTCGCCGGTTCCCAGATCAATCTGAGCGGCAAGCTTGATAGGTTGGCGGGGGCTGCTTCGACGTTCTTTCGGGTCCATGAACTACCTGATATTTCGCAAAACCGGAACAGTCACCGAACAAACTACCCGGTGCCGACTCACGTCCCTGAAACGATGGCGGATGCCACCGGCTGCTACTATCATTATGATATAAACTGTATAGAAACTATGACTGCACTATAGCGGCCAGATCCCCACAGGCAAACCACCCCATTATATCATCCTGAGTCATAAACAGCTTAGTCAGATCTATCGGCTTTTGCTGCCGGTAACAGTGCTTAACGGCTATTTGACCATTGGCTACTGTTCGCAAGCTGTCACAGCGGTTTGAAGAACACCTTTGAGTTCCGTTGGGTGTTATAGGAGGCCAGCTTCTGCCCTGGCAGGGCCTGCACTGTGGAAGGCTGAAAACCCCGCTCCCGAAACCAGTGCTCGGTCTGGGTGGTAAGCACAAACAGCTTCTGGATACCCTGCCCCCTGGCCAGCTTCTCCACCATCGCCAGAATTTCATCACCCCGCCCGGCCCGGCGATAGGTCGGATCCACGGCAAAACAGGACAGCTCGCCAGCGCCCTCCTCGGGGTAACTGTAGAGGGCGGCACAGCCCACGATGGTGCCGTCGCGCTCGGCCACGACAAAGCGGTCAATCTCGGTTTCCAGCATCTCCCGGGAGCGGCGAACCAGAATGCCCTGTTCTTCCAGTGGCTGGATCAACTCGAGAATCCCGCCGATGTCCTCCACCCCGGCCTGGCGAAACTGCTCGTAGTGATCGCCACTGACCAGCGTGCCGGCACCGTCCCGGGTGAAAAGCTCCTTGAGCAACGCGCCGTCATCCACATAGCTGATGATGTGGGCTCGCCGTACGCCCTTCACACAGGCATCGCAGGCCGCCCTGAGCAGATCGGCATCGTGGCCGGTCACCGCACCGGCAGCCAGCCTTTCGGATGCCTGACGTGCCGACAGCTCCCGGATCAAGGCACCCTCTTCTTCCCGCAAGCCGGGGTCATCAATGAACACGATCAGCTTCTCGGCTTGCAGTGCCGCCGCCACCTGGCTGCCAACATCCTCGTAGGAGAGGTTGAAGGCGTCCCCGGTGGGCGAATAGCCCATCGGCGGTAAGAGCACAATGTGGCCAAGCTCCAGCAGTTTCTCGATGCCGGCCACATCCACCCTGCGTACCTTGCCGGTATGGCCAAAATCAATGCCGTCCAGCACACCGACCGGCTTCGCAGCAACGTAGTTGCCGCTGGTCACCCGAATACGGGCGTTGTGCATGGGAGAGTTCACCAGCCCCATTGACAATTGACTTTCGAGGTAAGCCCGCAAACCACCGGTCGCTTCCATCACCACAGCGAGATGTTCTTCCGGCGTAATCCGCAGACCTTTCGCAAACGACGATTCCACGCCGGCAGCGTCCAGCCGCGCCTGGATCTGAGGGCGGGCACCAAAGGCAACGACCAGTCGGACACCGAGGCTGCTCAGCAGGGCGATGTCATGAATGATGTTGATGAAGTTTTCGTGCCCAATGGCATCCCCCGGAATGGTCAGCACCACCGTACGCCCGCGGTGGGCGTTGATGTAGGGGGATGAATGGCGGAATCCATGCAGCCAGTCGTTTGATTTCAATTCGAATACTCCAAGCTTTTTTCTTTAGGCGGCCTGCAATTAAGTCGGACGAACACTGTCGGGAGCCCTCTCCAAAACCGTGGAGCGCCAGGGATGGCGCGACCGAGCCCTACAGGGATGTATTTACGGGCGTGTTTTGGAG
>JAXHUV010000171.1:0-4879 GCA_034189445.1 Pseudomonadota bacterium | reverse complement strand
CTGATTGCCAACCACCACACCGGCAAGCATGGGCTTCTGATCAATCCGCTCGCCCTCCCGAAGGAAACGCAGGCCGGTTTCAAACAGACGTATGCGCGGCTGCTGACGATTCTGGTTATAGGCCAGGGTTTTAAGCAGGCCACTCCAGAGACTGGTACGCATCACCGACAGATCCGAGGAAATCGGATTGGCCAGCGCAATGCCCTGACGGTCGGGATCCACCAGCTGCTGGACTTTCGGATCGACAAAGCTATAGGTTATCGCCTCCTGGTACCCATGAGCCACGAAGAAGTCGCGGATGGCTGATACCGGGCGAACAGCCTCCGGCTCCGGGCGAAAACCGAGTGAGCCCGTGGGCTCGGTTACGGGCAGATTGTTGTAACCATAAATCCGCCCTACTTCTTCGATCAAATCTTCTTCAATAGAGATATCCGGGCGGAAGCTGGGCACCCCGACCCGCCACCCGTCTTTCAGGAGCTTCTCCACCCGCAGCCCGAGCCGGGTCAGGATTTCCTCGACGGTGGTCCGGTCGATTTCCATACCCAGCACATCGTTAAGCCGGTGGGCACGCAGGTCGACAACGCGGTCCTCGGGAATATCCTCATCGCTGGCAACTTCCACGATTTCGCCGGGTTCACCACCAACAATGTCCATCAGCAGCCGGGTAGCCCGCTCCATGGCGTCGCGCGCCAGCTTGTAGTCGACGCCTCGCTCAAACCGGTGCGATGCGTCCGTGTGCAGGCCATAGTGACGGGCCTTGCCCGCCAGCGCAATCGGATCGAAGTAGGCGGATTCCAGCACCAGGTCCCGCGTTTTCGGGCTGACTCCGGAATGCTCACCACCCATGACACCGGCAATGGCGACCGGCTTGTCATGGTCCGCGATCACCAGGGTGCCCTGGGTCAACACCACTTCCTGACCATCCAGCAGAACCAGCTTTTCACCAATGCGCGCCATTCGGACAACAATCCCGCCCTGAATTTCATCACGATCGAAGGCGTGCATGGGCTGACCGAGTTCCAGCATCACGTAATTGGTGACATCCACAGCGGCATCAATGGAACGAACCCCGGAGCGGCGGAGCTTTTCCCGCACCCATAATGGCGATTCCGCCTGCAAGTTCACATTACGCAGAATCCGGCCAAGATACCGCGGGCAACCGGTTGGCGCCTCGACCCGGATATCAGGCACTTCAGAGTGCACCGCTTCCACCGGTTCTATTGCCGGGGGTTCTACCCGCATACTGTTCAGCACACCGACTTCACGGGCAATGCCCTTGATAGAGAGGCAATCGGCGCGATTGGGAGTCAGGTCCACATCAATAGCCACATCGTTTAGCCTCAGGTAATCCGCAACGTCCTGACCAACCGGTGCATCGGCCGGCAACTCCATCAGGCCATCGTGATTGTCGGACAGCCCCAGCTCGGACTCGGAGCAAAGCATGCCCTCGGAGGGCTGGCCGCGCAGCCTGGCCTTTTTGATTCTGAAATCACCGGGCAGGACGGCACCCACCACCGCAAAGGGCACCTTCATACCTTCACGAACATTGGGAGCGCCACAGACCACCTGAACCTCGGAGGCGCCATCACTGACCTGACATACCCGCAGTTTGTCTGCGTCGGGATGTGGCCCTACCGACCGGACTTCGCCAACGATCACGCCACTGAATTGACCGGCCACCGGCTCGAAGCCGTCCACTTCCAGACCGGCCATGGTGATCTGGTCCATCAATTCCCGGGTACCGATTTGCGGATTAACCCACTCGCGCAGCCACTGTTCACTGAATTTCATGGTTATTGCCTTGTCCTGATGCGGTTATGCCTGTTTGATTGGATGCCGTGATCTTGCCGGTTAACGGAACTGTCGTAGGAAACGCAGATCGTTCTCGAAAAACATACGCAGATCGTTCACGCCATAACGAAGCATGGCCAGGCGCTCTACACCGAGGCCGAATGCAAAGCCTCGGTATTCTTCGGCATCGATTCCGCAATACTCAAACACCTTGGGGTGCACCATTCCACAACCCATGACCTCCAGCCACTTGATGCTGCCATCGGCTTCCCGCCCCCATTCGATGTCCACTTCTGCCGAGGGCTCGGTAAAGGGGAAATACGATGGCCGGAAGCGGACCTGAAGGTCACGCTCGAAAAACACTCGCAGGAACTCTTCAACGGTGCTCTTAAGGTCCGCGAAGCTGACGTTTTTCTCTACCAGCAGGCCTTCCACCTGGTGGAACATGGGGGTATGCGTTATATCCGAATCACAGCGGTAAACCCGGCCCGGGCAGATCATCCGGAAAGGCGGCTTGCCCGCCTCCATGGTGCGAATCTGTACCGGCGAGGTGTGGGTTCTCAGTAGTGTGCCCGGGTTGAAATAGAAAGTGTCATGCATGGCACGGGCAGGATGATGGCCCGGAATGTTGAGGGCCTCGAAGTTGTGGTAATCGTCTTCGATCTCGGGCCCCCGCTCGACGGTATAACCCGCCCGGGAGAAGAAATTTTCAATGCGTTGTAGAGTACGGGTAACCGGGTGCAGCCCGCCAAGATCCTGGCCTCGGCCCGGCAAAGTTACATCAATGGACTCACTGGCGAGTTTCTGCTCGATGGCGGCACGCTCAAGGTCACTGCGCCTTGCATTGATCGCCTGCTCTACCTGACCCTTGGCTTCATTGATCTTCTGGCCCGCCGCCGGGCGCTCCTCGGCGGAAAGCTTACCCAGGGTTTTGGCCTGCTGAGTAATGACACCCTTCTTGCCGAGATATTCAACACGAATCTGGTCAAGTGCCGGCAGGCTATCAGCTTTGTCTACTGCCGCCAGACCGTCCTGAACCAGTTGCTCCAGGTTTTCCATTGACCCTGCTCCAAACCAGAAGTGGAAGTGCTAAGCAAATTCATAAATAAAAATAGGGGAAGAGCGTGCCCTTCCCCTATCAGGAGGCGCCGTCATGAAATCACGCAGCGCCCATACCGATCAGCAACCGATGAAAGAGCTAAGCGATCACAGGGACGCTTTGGCCTTCTCAACAACAGCGGAAAACGCCTGCTGCTCGTTCATGGCCAGATCGGCCAGAACCTTGCGATCGATTTCAACGTCAGCCTTTTTCAGACCAGCGATCAGACGGCTGTAAGACAGTCCGTTGGCGCGGGCACCAGCATTGATACGGGCAATCCACAGAGCGCGGAAAGCACGCTTGCGGTTACGACGGTCACGGTAAGCGTACTGACCGGCCTTGATAACCGCTTGCTTGGCTACACGGAATACCCGGCTACGAGCGCCGTAGTAACCTTTGGCCTGATTGAGAATCTTTTTGTGACGGCGGCGTGCGACCACACCACGTTTTACACGAGCCATATTTAAATCCTTCTACCTGTTATTTCCAAGAAATAATGCGTGTGCCCGGATCAGCACGCGGTCATACGCTTGATGGATGCAACATCCGACCCGGCGATGAGCTTGGTGCCGCGCAGCTGACGCTTACGCTTCGGGCTCTTCTTGGTCAGGATGTGACTGGTGAAGGACTGCTTGTGCTTGAAGCCAGTGGCGGTTTTCTTGAACCGCTTGGTGGCTCCGCTTTTGGTTTTCATCTTAGGCATTTTTTAAAACTCCGCATTCTATTTTTAAACAAACAATGATGCGCCCCTGAACGACAAGTCCCCCGCATGCGCGGGGGACAAGCACCCGATCAGGTTCACTTCTTCTTGCGGGGCGCCACTACCATGGTCATCTGCCGGCCTTCCATTTTCGGCCGCATCTCTACCTGGGCAAGCTCTTCCACATCCGCTTCAATACGCTGCATGAGCTGCATACCAATTTCCTGGTGTGCCATCTCACGGCCACGGAAGCGGATCGTGATTTTGCCGCGGTCCCCGTTTTCAAGGAAACGTACCAGGTTGCGTAGTTTGACCTGATAATCCCCTTCTTCAGTTCCTGGACGGAACTTAACCTCTTTGACCTGCGTCTGCTTCTGCTTCTTCTTGGCAGCCGCTTTCGCCTTTTTCTCGTCGAAGATTTTCTTGCCGTAGTCCATTATCTTACAGACGATCGGATCGGAATCCGTAACCTGGACCAGGTCAAGAGATGCCTCCTCAGCTTGCTTGAGGGCATCCTCAATTGGTACTACACCGACCTGATTGCCTTCCGCATCAATCAGTCGGACTTCGGTTGCGTCAATATTCTCATTGATCGGCGCCTTAGGTGTACGCCCACCCCGATTCGCTCGCTGTTTAATAATCAGATCTCCGTCTTGGTTCTGCCCTTGCGTTGAATATCATCCGCCAACAGATGTTCAAACGCTTCAAGCGATAGGGTTCCCAGATCGTCACCTTTGCGGGTACGTACGGCAACCGCGTTATTCTCGGTTTCCTTGTCGCCTACAACGACAAGATAGGGAACCTTGTTAAGAGTATGCTCGCGGATTTTAAAGCCGATCTTCTCGTTTCTCAAGTCAGCATTAACCCTATACCCCAAAGAATCCCACTTTTTCGCCAGATTTTGACAATAATCACGCTGATTATCGGTAATATTGAGGATCGCTACCTGAGTCGGCGCAAGCCAGGTCGGGAATGCACCTTCGTATTCCTCGATCAGAATACCAATGAAGCGCTCGAAGGAACCCAGTACCGCACGGTGCAACATAACCGGGGTTTTCCGCTCGGAGCTATCGGCAACATACTGCGCACCCAGACGACCCGGCATCGAAAAGTCCACTTGAATAGTGCCACACTGCCACACTCGCCCGATACAGTCTTTCAGAGAGAAACTTGTTTGTCCAGTCCTCGAGAAGTTTCAGCGCCTCTTGGAGTCTGTAGTTGGCGGTGGAGATGTGCTCTTCTGTGCACCAAAGCACAAGATCGTCTGCATAGATGGCCCCATAGACGTT
>JAXHUV010000170.1:0-4932 GCA_034189445.1 Pseudomonadota bacterium | reverse complement strand
AAGCGCATCGGCCAGGTTGCGTAGTAGATGAAGCACTTCGCCAGGGTCCCGGACATGATAATCGGCCAAAGAACAGGTCAGCGCGTCGCCCACGTATATCCCCGGGCCATCTTCACGCAGGGCAAAGAATGCATCTTCGTCGGTAACATCGTCCCCCGCATAGACGATAAATGGCGTCTCTTCCCCCGAAACTGGCAGGATGTCGATAAGCCACCTTAGCGCCCGACCTTTGTTCCACTCGACGGCAGGCTCGAGTTCCAGCACTTTCTTGCCGTTACGCTTCCTCAGCCCCGTCTCCCGGCGCATATCCTCAACCGCTTGCTGCACTTTCTCCAGCACCTCCTCGCTCTTCACTTTCCGGTAATGAACAGCCAGCGAGTACCGCTTGCGCTCGATAATCACCCCTGAAAGATCACCCAGGCGTTCTCTCGCCATTCTTTCTGCGTGATCCACGTCTTTTACGGCATTATCCGCTTCCGGCAGGGTGTGTTGATGACCCTTCCCGGCAATATCGAAGCCGTGATTTCCAGCGTAATAGATCCCCTTAACATTGACCCTGGATTCCAGGTCTTCCCTGTCCCGGCCACTGATCACCGCCACCGGGCATGCGAATCTTTGCAGTGCCGAGCGGGCTTCCTCTGAAATCTCCGCCTTACCCGGCTCTTCAGCGATTTCAGCAAGGGTTCCGTCGAAGTCGAGAAAAACCGCCAGTGGCCGGGTGCCCCGCCATGCTGACAGATCCTCCATATGATCAAGGGCATTGGGAATCCGCCGGAGAAAGCTCACCCCGTATACATCGGCGGTAACATGATCGGCCCCTGCATCCCGGAGCGCCGTTTCGTTGCCGTTTCGCGACACCCCCACCAGTAGCCCGAATTCGCCTTCGCGCCCCGCCCGAATGCCGGCAGTGGCATCTTCCACAATAACAGCATTCGCCGGTGCCACACCAAGCCGGCGGGCAGCCTCCAGCATAATCTCCGGTTTTCCCGCCAGCGCCTTCTCCGCCGCCACTGCGCCATCAATAACCACATCGACCGCATCCATGAGTCCGGCTTCCTCGAGAATCCACTGGCCGTTGCGACTGGCGGTGATGATGGCCAGTTTCATGCCGCCGCGCCGCCACCGTTTCAATGCTGCCACCGCATCCTCGAACACCTCTACCCCCTTGCTCTCCAGAAGCTCAAGGAAGCGGGCGTTCTTGCGGTTGCCAAGCCCGCAGACAGTGTCGCAATCGGCGGAATCCGAAGGCTTTCCGTAAGGCAGCGTCAACCGGCGGGAGTCCAGAAAATCCCTGACGCCCTGAAACCTGGGCTTGCCATCCACATGGGCAAGATAGTCGGTTCTGGAAAAGGGCTGCTGGTTGCTCTGCCTGCTCAGGTAGTCGTCAAAAATCTGTTTCCAGGCCTGCATGTGCAAATCAGCGGTGCGAGTCAGCACACCGTCCATGTCAAAAATCACCGCCTGGAATGGATGCATTCGCCGAGTGGTACTCACGATGGCTTCTCCCCATTGAGACTGAAATGTATCTGGTCTCCCGCACACATTTCGTATACCTGACCGCCGAAGCCAACCCGCGCGGCGCAGGACCAGCCTTTCTCAAAGCTGACCGTCATGGTTTGGTGGTCCAGCTGAATGTGCAACCAGTGCCACCGGTAGTGAACACAGAAGTTCAGCTCCTTGAGCTCCTTTGGCAGGCAGGGATTGAGCCAGAGTATCCCGTCGCACATTCTGATACCGGTGTAGCACCGCTGCATCAGATCCACTGTGCCAGCCATCGCCCCCAGGTGAATACCTTCCTTGGTGGTACCCCCCTGAATGTCGTCGAGATCGCTGGTAAGCGCTTCCTGGAACAGTTTCCACGAACGCTCACGGTTTGTTCTTGCCAGAACCCAGGCGTGGACAACCCGGCTAAGGCTGGAACCATGGGATGTCCTGTCGAGATAATAGCGGACGTTTTCGGGAATACGGGCGGGGTCGAAGTCATAACCCAGACCGGAAAATATTTCGCTGAGTTCCTCGGCGGAAAAAAGATAGAACAACATCAGTACATCGGCCTGCTTGGTGGCCTTATAGTGGTTCAAATCCCGGTCTTCCGCTTCCAGGATTCGATCAAGACGCTGGATATCACCGTACTTCTCCCGCAGTCGGTCCCAGTCCAGTTCCTCCAGGCTGTCCCAGCCTTCGAACTGGCTGATGAGTCCCGACGGCTGAAAGGGGACGAACATCCGTTTGCTGACGTCCTGCCAGCGCAGCAGGTCCTCCGAGGAAACATCCAGCAACTGAAGGAGTTCCGCCTTCCGGTCCTCCCCGAGCATCTCGAGCATCGCGCAGGTTGTCTTCAGGACCCATGCGGCCATAACGTTGGTGTAGGCGTTATTGTCCAGACCCAGCTCTTCCCGGTCGGGGTATCTGGTATGAAATTCGTCCGGGCCCATAACGCCCCGTATTTCATAGCGCTCGCGGTCTGGATTATAGACGGCGATACTGGCCCAGAACTGGGCGATCTCGATGAGCATCTCCGCACCGTACAACGAGAGAAACTCCATATCATCGGTGGCCTGATAATACTGCCACACATTGTAGGCAATGGCGGCATTCACGTGCCTCTGTGTATGGGAGTTGTCAGGGATCCAGCGTCCCGATTCCGGATTCAGGTGCAGAACCTGGCTCTCCTCCCGGCCATCACTGCCGCTCTGCCAGGGAAACATGGCGCCCTTGTAGCCGGCCTCCTTCGCCGCCCGGCGCGCCCAGTGCAGGCGTTCATAACGATAGAACAGCAGCGCCTGGGTAAGAGCGGGAAGTCGTAAATTGAAATACGGGAAGGTGAACAATTCGTCCCAGAAGATGTGTCCACGATAACCCTCTCCGTGCAGTCCCCGGGCGGGAATGCTCACATCCCGTCTGATCGAATGCATGGAGGCGGTCTGCAGCATGTGGAAAAGATGCAGGCGAAGAGCGGGCTGAGCCGAGATACACTCTTCGCCCGCCAATTCCAGATCAGCCCTTCGCCAAAGTCTTTGCCACGCCTGTTGGTGCTGCTCAAGCAGAACATCGAAATCCGCGGCATGACGGATATCCTCACAGGCTTCAAAAACGGGTTCACTGATGGCGAGGTCCCGGGAGGTATACAGGGACAGCACCTTCTCAACCCTGATCGGCTTGTTTTTTTCTGCCACAAGCGACAGAGATTGGCCGATCCAGTTCGGCTCCGATTGCGTGCGCCGCTCGACAGCAGCCGGTTCGTCATCTATCCAGGCCCGGGTGCGGACCGCCTGAACCATTCGAATCCGCGACTGCAGGGTTATGGCGGTAAGAAAAACCGCCTCCTCCCCGACGTGCCCGGTGGCTTCCACTTCCAGATGCCTGCCATTGAGGTCCCGGTAACGGGCCACGCCGCTATTGGTAATCCGGCCGTCGATGGCCGACCTTACCTCCACCGCTCCGGACCAGTTGAGGGGGGTAAGCATCCAGCTGATGGCGGCGATATGAGGATCGTCCATGTGCACGATGCGCCGGGTTTCCAGTTCGAATTCACGGTCCGCCCGATCCCTGAAGTGCATGCGCCGATGCACGATTCCCCGGTAAAGGTCCAGCCGGTGGGTGTAGTCAAGAAGCTCCACGCCGGCCAGATCGAACCATTCCCCATCCTCACAGCGGAAGGAAAGGGGCAACCAGTTGGGCCAGTTAACCAGGTCCTCGTTTTCGACGATCTTTCCGCCGATTTCGCTTTCTGCGCGATCAAAACCGCCGGCAAGATAAGTGCCCGGATAGTGAGGCCCCCCGGACGGGGATTCTTCCACCGCCCCGCGCGTTGCGAAATGGCCATTACCGAGGGTCAGCAGGGCTTCCCGGGTGGACTGCTTCTTCGGATCCCACTCATGGTAGACCAGTTCCCAATCGCTGAGCGACCTTTCGTTCATGGGTTTTTCTCCTCTACGAATCAGTGCCTGAAACGGAAGGTCTTACCGGTGACCCGCTTGAGAATTAAGCGGGTCACCGGAGACTCTATTGGGTGTCCGTGACCCCATTTACCGGATTGCCGGCCACGAACCGGCGAATGTTGTTCACCGTACCACCGAGAATACGCTGTACGGCTTCCCTCGTGTTGAACGCACTGTGAGGTGTAACAACCCTCCAACTGCGAAGTATCACTATGGGATCGCCGCTCATGGAAACCACCAGCCCCTCAGTGAGTACCAATCTCGGTCATCCGCACGCCCGGGAAATTGCATCCCTGAGGCGAAAGGCTCAGTCAGGAAGACAGTGCACCAAAGGTCGACGGATGATAAGTAAATCCATAGATCGATAATCGTGGTAAAGCTCCCACACTGTCAATACAGGGCACATGAGTCAGCAACACCCAGCATCACAAAGTGCCCTGCGTCTCGACACAAATCATTTACTGGTTCGTGTGGACGTCAGATCGGAGTTTTCCATTTCCCTTTACCCGGCTCTTGGCTAGCAGCCTGTCGGACTTAAGGCTAATCTACTGCGCCGTTTCCCCACCTTGCTCGCGACGATTGCTTAAGCCCGACAGGCTGCTAGACTTGAAGCGACAGATTATGAAATCAGTCACCGGCAAAGGAGTTGCAGGCAAGATGAAACTACCCATAGAGAATCGCAAATCTGCCGGCCGAGAACTGGCCCGTGCACTTGAAGATTATCGCGACCGCGAACACCTTGTGGTGCTGGCACTGCCCCGGGGCGGGGTTCCGGTGGCCGCAGAAATCGCCCGGCATCTGGGTGCAGAGCTGGACCTGATGATTGTCAGGAAACTGGGAATGCCCGGCCAAGAAGAGCTCGCCATGGGCGCCATCGCCAGTGGCGGCGCCCGTGTTCTCAATCAACAGGTGCTCGGCTACCGTCATGTCAGTGATGAGGCGATCGAAAAGGTGGCCGAGCGCGAACGCCAGGAGCTTGAGAGACGGGAGC
>JAXHUV010000017.1:0-20189 GCA_034189445.1 Pseudomonadota bacterium | reverse complement strand
AGAAAACATGGATATTGCCAACGAGATCGAAGCCAAGGTGCGCGACAAGCTGATGCCCAAGCCGGTCTCCAGGAAAGAGGCTGAAGAGGCGCCCGCGGAAGTGAACGGCGAGCTGCTCTAGGGAGGTATGGATGGCATGAGGAAATTGTTGATTGTTGCCCATGCGCCTTCCGAGAACACCCTCCGGCTGCGGAAAGCCGTGGAGGAGGGTGCCCGCCATAAAGACATCGAAAGCGTTGAGGTAACCGTTCTGGCACCATTGGATGCCGGCCCCGAAGATGTTCTCGCCTGCGACGCCATCATTCTGGGCACCACTGAGAATCTGGGCTATATGAGTGGTGCTTTAAAAGACTTTTTTGATCGCAGCTACTATCCCTGTCTCGAGAAAACCCAGGGGTTGCCCTTTGCCTACTATATCCGCGCCGGCCACGACGGCACGGGTACCAATCGGGCGATTGAAAGCATTACCACCGGCCTGCGCTGGAAACTGATCCAGGAGCCTCTGGTCTGCCAGGGTGAGTATCGGGATGAGTTTGAGGATCAGTGTCGGGAGCTGGGGATGTATGCTGCTGCCAGCCTTGACGCCGGGCTGGTGTAAGCCCGAGAAACTGTTTCAGAAATCTTCGTGCTGAACGCGACAGAGCCGACCGCAGAATCTACAATGGCCGGCCAATGTGTCAACCGTTACAGGACCAAACCTTGAAGCCACTGTCTCTGCACCAGCTTTATAAAGCCTGTGTTCTGAAAGATCTGCCGTTCAAAACCACCAGACAACTGGAGCCCCTGGCTGAAATCGTCGGGCAGAACCGCGCCCAGGAAGCTGTGCGTTTTGCCCTGGCAATGCCCCATGGCGGTTACAATGTCTATGCCGTTGGCCGGAATGGCCTGGGTAAGCGCACCATGATGCTGCGCTACCTCGAGCACCATGTGGACACCGATCAGCAGAGCCATGACTGGTGCTATGTGGCCAATTTCGAGGAGCCGCGTATTCCCAAGCTGTTGCAGCTCCCGGCCGGGAAGGGCACCGAGCTGAAACAGGATATGGAAAAGCTGATGAGTCGTCTGGTGAAGGTGATTCCCCAGACCTTTGATAGTGACAGTTTTCTGGAACGCTCGGAACAGTTGAAAAACGAGTACGGCAAGAAACAGGAAGACGAGCTGGAGAAGGTGGCGGCCCAGGCGAGGCGCAAAAAAATCAACCTGACCGTGACCACGCCAGGTGGTTACCGGCTGGTTGCCATGAATGGTGACGAGCCCCATACCGCGGAATCGTTCCAGGCCCTTACCGAGGAGCAGCGCGACAAGTTTGAAGATGCCATCAACAGGCTTGAGAAAAAGCTCCGGCAGGCCCTGCGCAAACTGGCGGACTGGGAGCAGGAGTACGCCGATAAACAGCAGGCCCTGAACCAGGAAACGCTTGAAGGTATCTCTGGCCACCAGATTGATGAGCTGATCGGGAAATACAAGGATCTGCCGGAAGTTGTCGCCTACTTCGAGGCGGTTCGCGCGGACCTGGTGGAGAACCTGGAGATCTTTCTCGACGATAACGAGGAACAGGCGGCGATAGCCTACGCCTCACTGGCTAAGAAGATGCCGCGCCGGTATCTCGTTAATGTCCTGGTGCACCAGAAAACCAATGAGGTGCCGGTGGTGGTGGAGGACAACCCCACCTACCACAATCTGTTTGGCTATGTGGAGAACGTCACCTACAAGGGCACGGTGTTCACGGATTTCTCCCTGATCCGCCCGGGCAGTCTGCACCGCGCCAATGGCGGCTATCTGTTGATGGACGCTATCAAAGTCCTGGAGCAGCCGTTTGTATGGGACGGGCTCAAGCGTGCCCTGCGCTCAAAGTCCATACAGATAAACTCCCTCGAACGGGAACTGACGCTGTCCGGAACCATCTCTATTGAACCGGAACCGGTTCCACTGGATGTCAAGATTGTCCTGTTCGGTGACCGTGAAACCTGGATGTTGCTGCAGGAGTACGATTCCGAGTTTGCCGAACTGTTCCGGGTGACGGCGGATTTCGAGAACGAGATGTACCGCTCCGATGACAGCCAGCTGCTCTATGCAAAATTCATCGCCAGCCTTGTGAGTGAGAAGAAGCTGCTGCACTGCTCGAACAAGGCAATTGCCCGGATCATTGAACACAGTGCCCGTATGGCGGAACACCAGGATCGACTGTCCCTGCACGCGGCGGATATCGCAAATCTGCTTAGGGAATCGGATTTCTGGGCCCGGCAGGGCGGTGCGAAGCTGATCCAGGACCTGCATGTGGAGCGCGCGCTGGAAAGTGCGAAATACCGCAGCAGCCGGATCCGGGATCAGTTCTACGATTCCATCCGTGACGGCTCGACGCTGGTAACCACCCGTGGTGAGTACGTTGGCCAGGTCAATGCGCTGTCGGTTCTGTCCACGGGCGGGTTTGAGTTTGGCCTTTCCAGCCGTGTTACCGCTACCTGCTATTATGGAGATGGCGCGGTGATGGATATTGAGCGTGATGTGAAGCTCGGCGGTAATATCCACTCCAAGGGTGTCATGATTCTTAGCTCCTGGCTTGCCTCCCATTTCGCGGTCAATGATCCGATGCACTTGTCGGCCAGCCTCACCTTCGAGCAGAACTACGGTGAGGTGGACGGCGACAGTGCTTCTCTTGCGGAGTTGTGCGCGCTGGTGTCGTCCCTGTCCGGTATTCCGGTGCGACAGGATCTTGCGATCACCGGGTCGGTCAACCAGTTTGGCGAAGTTCAGCCCATTGGCGGCGTGAACGAGAAAGTGGAAGGCTTTTTCACTACCTGCCAGCTCAAGGGCGGGCTCTCGGGCTCCCAGGGTGTCATTGTGCCAGCCACTAACGTGCAGAACCTGATGCTCGACAGCGAAGTGATGCAGGCTGTACGCGAAGGCCAGTTTGCGGTGTACGCGGTTGCCCGTGTTGAGGAGGCCATAACCCTGCTGCTTGGCAAGCCCGCGGGCAAGGCCGATGACAAAGGCAGGTACCCGAAGCAGAGTGTTTTTGGCATTATCCAGCAACGACTTGAAAAAATGCGGGAACACGAGCGCCAGGAACATGCCCGTGATGATCACAAAGACCCGTCAATTCACTGACCGGCCATCATAAGAAAACGGACAGGAGGGAACTCCCCCATGACTGATATCCAGCAAACCGTGTACGTTGTAGAGGATGATGAAGCGGTCCGCGATTCCCTGGAGTTGCTGCTGAAATCCGACGACAAGCCGGCCAGGACCTATGAGAGTGCAACCGCTTTCCTGAAGGACTATTCCGACAAGATGGCCGGCTGCATTGTGTTGGATATCCGCATGCCCGGCATGGACGGTATTGAGCTTCAGAAAAAGCTTAACGAAAAGCACTCCATCCTGCCGATCATCTTTGTCACCGGTCACGGTGATGTGCCCATGGCCGTCGACGCCATGAAGGAGGGCGCCGTGGACTTTATCCAGAAGCCCTACCGTGAGGAGGCGTTGCTGGAGAAAATCGAGGCGGCACTCAAGCAGGACCAGGAGCAGCGTAAGTCCCTGGATGAGAAGCAGGAGATCATCCGCCGGATCAAGAGCCTGACTCCCCGGGAACACGAAATCATGGGCCGGATGATTGCCGGCCAGGCCAACAAGGTGATTGCCATTGAACTGGAGATAAGCCAGCGCACAGTGGAGATTCACCGCTCCCGCGTGATGCACAAGATGGGTACCCATTCCCTGGCACATCTCGTTCGTATGGTCCTGTCCGTAAAGGACCTTATCGACGCAGGGTGATCCCGGCGGCATTATACGGTTACTTTTTTAACCGGCCCGACATTTATGACTGAAGCTGTCAGCGAGAACTCGGAGGTGACGGTTCTGCTCGTGGATGACAATCCGCAGAACCTCAAAGTCCTCTATGAGACCCTGAAAGACAAAGGTTACCGGCTGCTCATTGCCAACGAAGGTGAAAAGGCCCTCGACCTTGCCCGCCGCCATCAGCCCGAAGTGATTCTCCTGGATATCATGATGCCGGAGATGGATGGCTATGAAGTCTGTGAGCGCCTCAAGGCGGACCCCCAGACGGCAGACTGTGCCGTTGTTTTCCTGTCGGCGCTGGATGACCTGCAGGCGAAAGTGAAAGGCTTCTCCCTTGGAGGCGCCGACTATATCTCAAAACCCTTCCAGTCCCAGGAAGTGATCGCCCGGGTGAAAACCCACGCCAGTGTCATTCGCCTTGAGCGGGAGCTGCAGGCCCGCAATCGTGAGCTGCAGAGTGATCAGGCCCGGATTCTCAATTCCATCAGCGAAGGCATTTACGGCCTCGATGAAAACGGCATTATCGAATTTGCCAACCCTGCGGCGGCATCAATTGTTGGCTGCCCGGTGGAAGAACTGATTGGTCGTGATTTTTTCCAGGCCCACTTCGCGACCGTAGGGGACAATCCGGACGGCTTGCCGGTAAAGGCCACCTGTCAGCAGGGTGTGGCCGAGAACCAGCGGGACATTCGAATGCTGCGGGCCGATGGAACCGGATTTCCGGCGGAGTACCGCTCGACTCCGAAACTGGATTCCGACGAGCTCCACGGCGCCGTTGTCGTATTCCGGGATATCACCGCCGAACTGGACAACGAAAAGGCGCTGGAGGATGCCCGACAGCTGGTTCAGGAACAACGTGACCAGCTGGCCCATACCTCCCGCCTGACCACCATGGGTGAAATGGCCGCCGGCGTTGCCCATGAGGTAAACCAGCCGCTGACCGCCATTACCAATTATGCCCGCGTTGCCAAGCGGATGATGGCGAAGGAGAACGCGGACATGGGGCTGCTTCAGGAGACTCTGGACAAGATTGAGGCCCAGTCCCATCGGGCCAGTGAAATCATACGTCGCATCCGTCGATTCATGAAAAAGCCGGCCACGGGTAAGGAAGTGCTGTCAGTGCCTGCGTTGCTGGAAGATACCCGGCAGTTTGCCGAGGTGGATATCCGTAACAACAAGGGCGCCATTGAGCTGTCGGTGCCCGAGGACATGCCGGAGGTTCTGGCGGACCCGATCCAGGTACAGCAGGTGGCTCTCAACCTGATCCGCAATGCCCTGGAAGCCACCCGCAGTATTGATTCCAGTGCACCCGTCGAAGTGGCCGTGAGTGTACAGGGTGACACCTGTGTGCGAATCCAGGTGCGTGACCATGGCATCGGCTTGTCGGAAGATGCGGAAGAGAAACTGTTCCTGCCGTTCTTCACGACCAAGGATGAGGGGATGGGGATTGGTCTCTCAACCTGTCGTACCCTGATACAGGCCCAGGGCGGCGATATCGGTTTCGAGCGACCAGAGGAAGGCGGCGGCGCCTGTTTCTACTTCACGCTTCCGATTGCCGGCGCCGTAGATCAGCCTTAAGTCCGACAGGCTGCTGATGGTCGTTCAGGAGCGGCGCTATATAACAGGCGGTTTTTCTGAATGCTTTGAAAAAAACTTGACATAACAGCACGCCTCTTTATAATTCGCCCTCGTTGTCACGGAGCAGTCAAACCCTTGATTGCACCGCCTTGTCGAGGCACCCTGTGATGACCCGCACGGAGCGGTAGTTCAGTTGGTTAGAATACCGGCCTGTCACGCCGGGGGTCGCGGGTTCGAGTCCCGTCCGCTCCGCCACTTTTACCTTTCACTTGCCCCCCTTAACGCTCTCAGTATTTTGAAATCCTTTTACGTCTCCCGGAAACCAATCCTGTGTCATCGTTCTGTCATTCAGACGATTTAGTCTGCTCCTGAAAAGCTCAAAAACAGGATGGCCGCCATGCGGGATTACGAAGAAGAGTTGATTGAAAACCAGTTTGAAGAGTACGAAGACGATGCCGGCTGGGATGACGCTATGGAGCTCTGATCTCGGGAATGCCTGATTCGCTTTCTCTGTTCTTCGTTCTTCCGTTTCCGCGTCTCACCCGTCAGTTCCCTTGTCCCTGGTTCCCTCCGCAGCCCGCAATCGCCAGACATATCCGGATATATAGAAAGCGCTGATGTCTCTGAGTGAGTTTCGGCTTTTTCGTTGCATAGAACCACTATGCGTCTCAAAATCCAGAAAATCTGCGCTCGTTTTCCCACCTTGCTCGTGACGATCGCTTAACTCCGACAGGCTGCTAGACTAATAGCCTGGAATTTGTCGAATCTTTGAACTGTGGAGAAGGTGCAATGGTGTCTGCCGACCAGGCAACCGATGGTTATTCGGCGGTATTTTTCGTGGAAGGGAATCAGGTGGCCCGCGAGATGCGTGCCAATGAATTCGGGGCCTTCCTGGATGGCTATGCAGGGCTGTCCGATCTCGCCGAAACCGATGTCAGGGCTGTTCTGGTTGAGCTGAGTGGCGATCTTCATGTTCAGGCACTGGTTTTCTTCCGGATCTGGTTTGATGAGGAAGGTCGGGCCGACAGTCATTGGAATGTACCTGTTGAAGAGCTGGCCAGGCGAGGCGCCAAAGGGCCGGACATGGGGCGTGGCGCGATCCGGCTGGTTTGCCGGAGCCAGTGCCCTGATCCCCAGTTCAAGGAAGATCTGTGGGATCCGGACATGACACCCGGGAATAACCATTTTCAGGCGATTCGCAAAGCGGTTGAGGCCAACGTTCTCAAATTCCGGAAAGTGGAGCCGGTTCAGGAAGAGAAGATTCCGGTTCTGAGTGACCAGGCCGAGGATTTGACTGATGGTGAAGAGTCCGCGGTAGCGGCGGATCGTTCCCGCCTGGCGCAGCTGATCCGTGAGCAGCGTCTGCGGATCAAGACCCTGCAGAGTGTTCACCGGGATGCCCTGTTGGACCTGCAGCGGGAGCATCGGCTGGAAATTCAGGGGTTGCGCGTCGATATTGCGGATCTCGAACAGAAATACGAACGGCAACGCCTGAGTAATGAGCAGCTCAAAAAGCGTTTGTCGGAACGAAACCAGCAGTACCTCACCATGCAGGAGCAGATGGCCACGGTTGGCGAGGAAAAACAGCGTGAGGATTCAAACTCGGGTGCTGAACTCCTGCTGCTCAGGGAGCAGCTGGAACGGCGCCAGCGGGAGCTGGAATTGAGGGACGAGAAAATTGTCGCTTTTGAGGAGGAAAATCACGAGCTGCGCAATCGCGAACCGCCGGAGGACTCTATAATGGACCACCTGAAGCGCCAGTCGGTGTTCCTGGTGGCCTATCAACCCGGCGCTGGGCATATGATGCTGCCTTTCAACGACATTGAAATCTACTTTAGTAACCCCACCGCCTATGCCGCGGAACGCTGCGGTCTGAATGAACCCGCTTATCGGGAATGGCTGGAACATTACGAAAACCCTGTCTGCGCCCATGAAGACAGCGAAGGCAATCGTTGTGGTGAGCCGATTTTGAGGGTCATTCAGCCAGCGGACTTCCGCCCGGGCCTTGATGACCTGTGCGAGAAACACCAGGCCTGAGGCCGGAACTTTTTCAGTATCGGGGTGATTTTCGTTAAACTGTACGACAGATTGTTACCGGGGTAACGGTTTCGTTTGTCCCCGTCACATCCCGACCCCACAGGAAATTTCATGGATCAGTTCAGGAACATTGGTGTGATTGGCCGTATGGGCAGCGTGAAAGTGGTTGAATCACTGCGCCAGCTCAAACAGTACCTGATCGCCAACAACTACCACGTCATTCTTGAGGAAGACACAGCCAGCATGCTGCCCGGGCATGGCCTGCAGGTGGCAAGCAAAAAACTATTGGGCGAGATCTGTGATCTGGTCATCGTGGTCGGCGGTGATGGCAGCCTTCTGGGAGCCGCCCGTGAGTTGGCCAAGTCCAAGATTCCCTTGCTTGGGGTGAATCGTGGCCGGCTGGGCTTTCTGACCGACATTTCCCCTTCCGATCTCGAGGAACGCCTGGGCAAGGTTCTGGAGGGCGAGTACATGGAAGAGACCCGGTTTCTGCTGGATGGTAATGTTGAGCGCAATGGCCAGCCCCTGGGTTTTGGTACCGCCCTGAACGATGTCGTGCTGCATCCGGGTAAATCCACCCGGATGATCGGCTTCGATCTGTATATTGACGGTCATTTTGTCTACAGTCAGCGCTCGGATGGCCTGATAGTCTCAACACCGACGGGATCCACCGCCTATTCGTTGTCCGCTGGTGGCCCGATCATGCACCCCAAGCTGGATGCCATTGCTCTGGTGCCTATGTTCCCCCACACTCTCAGCAGCCGTCCGATCGTTGTTGACGGCAAGAGCGAGATCAAACTGGTGATCGGGGAGACCAATGAAACCTATCCGCAAATCAGCTTTGACGGCCAGATGAACATTGCCTGTGCGCCCGGCGACACCATTCGCATTACCAAAAAGCCGTTCAAGATCCGGTTGATTCACCCCACCGACCATAATTTCTACGCCACCTGCCGTGACAAGCTTGGCTGGGCCAGTGAAATATCAGCGAGTTGATCATGGTTGCAACAAAACCGACGGCAAGCCGCGGTTACGACATCATTGGCGATATTCACGGCTGTGCCAATAGCCTGGCCAGATTGCTGGACCAGATGGGATACCGCAAGATCAACGGGGTGTACCGGCACCCGCGTCGTCAGGCGATCTTCATCGGAGATATCATTGATCGTGGTCCCCGCATCCGCGAGGCGCTGCACCTGGTGCGGGATATGGTGGAACATGGTTCGGCCCGGATTGTCATGGGCAATCATGAATACAATGCCCTGGGTTATTGCACCCGGGCACGCCCCGGCAGTGGCAAAACCTTTTTGCGTGAGCATAACACCCGTCACGACCGCCTGATCCGTGAGACTCTGGCACAGTTCGAGGCGCACCCATACGAGTGGAATGAGTTTCTGGAGTGGTTCTACACCATACCGCTGTTCATCGACGATGAGGATTTCCGCGTTGTCCACGCTTGCTGGGATGGCGACCTGATCGAAAAATTCAAGCAGCTGCAGGGCGGTGCCTGCATTGACGAGGACTTCCTGCACGCTTCTGCCGTCCTTGAGTCCTTTGCCGGGCAGGTCATGGATACCCTGCTTAGGGGAACGGATCTTCGGCTCCCGGAGGGGATGGTCATTACCGGTCGGGATGGCTACGTGCGTGAGTTTTTCAGAACCAGGTTCTGGGCCGATGATCCCCATACCTATGCCGATGTCGTCTTCCAGCCAGACCCACTGCCACCGGAAGTGGCAAGTCGGGTACTGACCGACGAGGAGCGTAAGCAGCTGATCAGTTATCCCCTGGATGCGCCGCCGGTGTTTGTTGGTCATTACTGGATGGAGGGTAAGCCGGCGCCGCTCAGGTCCAACGTGGCCTGTATCGACTACAGTGCCGTGAAGTACGGGCGGCTGGTGGCTTATCGGATGGATGGTGAGCGGGCACTTTCCCGGGACAAATTTGTCTGGGTAGAGGTGGAAAGGCCGGAGCAACCGGACTATCCCATCAGCGAAGACAGCGTTGTGCGCTGAGCCGGGCATCGCTGCTAATTCATTTCCGGAGGTGGAGTAAACGGTGTACCGAGTCAAACAGTTGGATACCACGGTGAACCTGGTCGGCTTCAGCCGTTGGCTGAACGGACAGGGGATAACCCACCGCATTACCGAAGAGGGGGGATTCCAGGTGCTCTGGCTGGAAAACCCTGCCCACGCTGAACCGGTACTTTCCGCCCTGGAGCGCTTTATGGCGGAACCTGAAATCAGGCAGGCTGTGGACCGCCAGAACCGGTCGCCGGTATTTGTTGGCGGGCGCTGGCAGCCTTCACCTCGCCATGCGCCGCTGGTGCTCGGTATCATTGTGTTCGCTGTTGTAATGGTCTGGTTCACGGCCATGGGCCAGAATGAACTGGCGGCCAGCCTGATGGTGATTGACCCCCGGGATTATGACTGGAGCACCATGGCCGGCCGGATTGAAGCGTTATCGGCGACCCTGGCCAGTGGCCAGATCTGGCGGCTGCTGACGCCGGATTTTCTACACTTCAGTTGGACCCATATAATTTTCAATTCCGTCATGCTCTGGTTTCTGGGCAGCCAGATCGAATGGTTCGATGGTCGGGCCCGGCTGGTCATCCTTTTTGTGGTCACAAGCCTGATTTCCAACGGTCTGCAGTATTTTGTATCCGGGCCTCTTTTCGGTGGGCTATCCGGAGTGGTTTATGGGATTCTGGGCTATTGCTGGCTTAGTCAGCGATCTGCACCGAGGTTCCAGTTTCCACCGGCACTGGTTACCTTTGCGGTTGCCTGGATGGTGATCGGGTTTACGCCACTTCCCGAAATGATTGGGCTCGGGCGTATGGCCAACGAAGCGCACTTGGGTGGGTTTGTTGCCGGGCTGGCCCTTGCGGTGGTTTTGCCGGTAAGACGCAGACGGGGCGCATAAAAAAGCCCCGCCAGAGGCGGGGCGTTAAAAGAGCTTTTAGCTCCTGATGAGAGACCAAATAACACGACCGTTGTCATTTGGCATGCTAATGATAATCATTATCGTTTTATGTTGTCAAACGGTTCCGCCATATTTTTAACGAACGTATTTTCAGGAGAGCGGGATGACCTACGAAGAACTGATCGAACGACTGGACCCGGTTGTCTACCGGAGCCTCCGGCAGTCAATTGAACTCGGCAAATGGCCTGATGGCCGCAAGCTGACGCCCGAACAGCGTGAAATCAGCCTGGAGGCGGTGATTTACTACGAGAACCTGCACAAGGTCCCTGAAGAGGAGCGCACCGGCTACCTCGATAGGGGCAGCAAGGCAGGTACTGCCTGCGATCCTTCGGTTCAGCGCAAGCAGGGTAACGGCGACCTGGACCCTGACCAGTTTGTCGAGGTCAGGTCTTGAGCAAACTGATTGATGTAATCGGCCGGCTTCGCAAAATGCCGGAAGCGAAAGGCTGACAGAGCCTTGCCCGGCCAATCTTTTCATGCCTGCGGGCGCTGAGGGTCAGCGCCCGCAGGCCGCGAACTTTGGAGAAAACCAATGCGTACCAGCCAGCCACAGACCATTTATCTGAGCGATTACAAGGTACCTGCGTATCTGGTCGACACCGTGGATCTCAGGTTTGAACTTTTTGAAGACGGGGCGCGTGTGCACAGCACGCTTGAGGTTCGCCGCAATCCGGAATCCGAAGACGTGTCCGCACCCCTGGAACTCGACGGTGACAGTCTGACACTGGAATCCGTGGCACTGGATGGCGCCGAGCTGGCTAAGGTTGATTATGAGGACCTGGGCGACCAACTTGTGGTCCGCTCGGTACCGGAGCAGTTCACCTTGACCGTGGTGACCTGGATAGAGCCCCAGAACAATACCCGTCTGGAAGGTCTGTATAAATCCTCCGGCATGTTCTGCACCCAGTGCGAGGCTGAAGGGTTCCGCTGCATTACCTTCTTCCCGGATCGTCCGGACGTGATGGCGCGTTTCCGTACCCGCATCGAAGCCAACAAGGATGCCTATCCGGTGCTCCTCTCCAATGGCAACGATGTGGAAAAAGGCGAGTTGGAAAACGGCCGGCATTTTGTCACCTGGGAAGACCCGTTCCCCAAGCCCTGCTACCTCTTTGCCCTGGTGGCCGGCGATCTCGTTGAAAAACGGGATGCCTTTTCGACTGGCTCCGGACGTGATATTGACCTGCGGATGTACGTGGAGCCCCGCAACGCCGATAAGTGCGATTATGCCATGGGCTCCCTGAAACGGGCCATGCGCTGGGATGAGAAAGTTTATGGCCGTGAGTACGACCTGGATATCTTCATGGTCGTGGCGGTGGATGACTTCAACATGGGTGCCATGGAGAACAAGGGGCTCAACATCTTCAACTCCTCCTGTGTGCTGGCCAGCCAGGAGACCGCCACGGACATGGCGTTCCAGCGCATCGAAGCCATCGTTGCCCACGAGTATTTTCACAACTGGTCGGGTAACCGGGTTACCTGCCGGGATTGGTTCCAGCTCAGCCTGAAAGAAGGCTTCACCGTATTCCGGGATTCCCAGTTCTCGGCGGATATGGGGTCTCCAACAGTGCGGCGGATTGAAGGTGTGACGCTGCTGCGTACCGCCCAGTTTGCTGAAGACGGTGGCCCCATGGCGCATCCGGTGCGACCGGCCTCCTACATGGAGATTTCCAACTTCTACACCCTGACCATTTATGAAAAAGGCGCGGAAGTCGTGCGCATGATCCACACCTTGCTGGGGCCTGACATGTTCCGTAAGGGCAGCGATCTGTATTTTCAGCGTCACGATGGTCAGGCGGTAACGACCGATGATTTTGTTAAAGCCATGGAGGATGCGTCCGGTCGTGATCTGAGCCAGTTCCGGCTTTGGTACGAGCAGGCCGGCACGCCGGTGCTGAGCGTATCGGACGAGTTTGACGCCGGCAGAGGTGTGTATCGCCTTACCATCGAGCAGAGCATTCCTGATACCCCGGGACAGACCAACAAAAAGCCGCAGCACATTCCGTTTGCCCTTGGTCTGCTGGGGCAGGATGGCCAGCCTCTGCCGCTGCAGCTTGAGGCAGATGAGGCGGGCGCGCCGACGGAGCGGCTACTTGAGCTTACCGAAGCGGTCCATAGGTTCGAATTCCATGGAATCGACGCCAGGCCGGTTCCGTCGCTGTTGCGACACTTTTCCGCACCGGTTCGGGTAGGTTACCCATGGACCCGTGAACAGTTGCTGTTCCTGATGAGCCATGATCCGGACGGATTCAATCGCTGGGATGCGGGCCAGAGGCTGGCGGTGGATGTCATCCAGTCACTGGTCGGCGCGCCTGATGATGCCGACATCGAACCGCGACTGGTGGAGGCCTATCGCAAGCTGATCTCCGACACCGACCTGGATCAGGCCCTGGTGGCGAAAATGCTTCAGCTTCCCTCTGAAGCCTATCTGATTGAGCTGGCGGATAATGCCGATGTGCAGGCCATCCATCGGGCCCGTGAAGCGGTGCTCCGGCACCTGGCAGGGGCCCTGGAAAACGAGCTGCTGGTCTGTTATCAGCGCCACCAGGATAGTGGCCCCTACGAGGTGACGCCGGAAGCCATTGCCCGTCGTAGCCTGCGCAATACCGCTCTGGCCTGGTTGCTGATGATCAACGACGAGGAGGGGCGGAGCCTGGCGGTCAGCCAACTGAACGCTGCTGACAATATGACCGATCGGATGGGTGCCTTGCGGGCGCTGGTCAATTCAGGCTTTGAAGCTGACCGCCAACAGGCGCTGGATGACTTCTACGACCGGTTCCATGAGGACCCGCAGGTTGTTGAACAGTGGTTCTCCGTGCAGGCGGCCAGTGACCAGGCCGGGCAGCTGTCGGACATCCGTAAACTTCTGGAGCACCCGGCGTTTGACTGGAAAAACCCCAACAAGATTCGCTCCGTGGTGGGTGCGTTTGCAGGCCAGAATCTGGCGGCTTTCCACAATCCGGACGGTTCCGGTTATCAATTCCTTGCTGACCAGGTCTGTCGACTGGACGACAGCAACCCGCAGATTGCCGCGCGTCTGGTGACGCCGCTGACCCGGTGGCGAAAGTTTGCGCCATCCAGCAGCGCCCGGATGAAATCCGCCCTGGAGCGTATCCGCGACAAAACCGGGTTATCCCGGGATGTCTATGAGGTGGTGCACAAAAGCCTTGCCGAGTGAAGCCAGATAAAAAAATCGCACTTCCGGTCGATAGACT
Organism: Pseudomonadota bacterium; assembly: GCA_034189445.1. Lineage (GTDB taxonomy): Bacteria > Pseudomonadota > Gammaproteobacteria > Pseudomonadales > Oleiphilaceae > Marinobacter. The sequence goes on along the minus strand of JAXHUV010000017.1, from coordinate 6,585 downwards.
TTAGTCTGGGGGCAGGGCGTCTGGAAAAGTCGGCAATTCCATCAGGCGACAGTAAAAAAGAGCCTTCGCGGAGGCTTCCTGGCATGTTCACGGTTGTTCCCGGCCTTGCCGGTCAGAGACACGGTTTAATACAACATAACAGGCAATTTGAATGGCTAAGAGGTTGATGTGCGGAACTCCGGGCGTTGTCTGCCTCGGGCTTTTCATGGCCTGGTCCGCCCCTGCAGCGTTGGCGCTTGCGGATATCATCGAAACCCCGGCCCGACCAACGGATCTGGCCCCGGAAAATCTTCTCACCGATGCGACCCGGGTTGGGGATCGCATTGTGGCGGTGGGAGCGCGCGGCCATATCATTTACTCGGATGATGAGGGGAAAACCTGGGTTCAGGGTAAGGTTCCTGTTTCTGCGACCCTGACAGCGATCGATTTTGGTTCCGGGACCCACGGCTGGGCGGTGGGCCACAGTGGGGTTGTCCTCCATACCAGCGATGCCGGAGCCACCTGGCGCCTTCAGATTGAAGGGGTCCGGGCCATGGAACTGGCCATTGAGAGCCGGGAGGAGCAGATTACCGCCATGGAAGAGCGCATCAAGGAAGCGCCCGAGGCAGAAAAAGAAGATCTCGAGTGGGCGCTGGAGGACCTTTATTTTACCCTTGAGAATATCCAGGCGGATATGGGTGTCGGTCCGGTCAACCCGTTGCTGGATGTCTGGTTTGAGAACGAGAACCGTGGCTTTGTCGTGGGCGCCTATGGCATGTTTCTGCGCACGATGGACGGCGGGGAGACCTGGAAAGACTGGGCGCCGAGGCTTGATAACCGGCAGAACCTCCATCTCAATGGCATTAGCCGGATCACCGGCGGTGCCCTGGTCGTGGTGGGCGAGGCTGGCCAGATACATGTCTCTGTTGACGGTGGTGAGACCTTTGAGCGCCGTGAGGCACCTTATGAAGGCTCCCTGTTCGGTGTTATCGGGACTGGCCGGATCAACGAAATCCTCGCCTTTGGCCTCCGGGGTAACATGCTGTTTTCCCCGGATCTGGGCAAGAGCTGGCGGAGGCTTCCCAATTCGGCCGGGGCGACACTCAACGACGGCGTCGTTGCTGGAGATGGTCGTATTACCCTGGTGGGTAATGGTGGTGCGGTATTGATGAGCAGCAATGGCGCCGAAACCTTCAGCGGGCATTTTCGCAGTGATCGTGAAGGTGTTATGGCTGCGGTGCCCCTTTCAGGAGCCGACCTGCTGCTTGTCGGCGAAGGTGGCGTAAAGCATGCCGACGCCCGTGGAAGAAACCTTCAATAAAGCCCTGATGTGGCAACAACCGAACGGATAATGAATAATTATAAAGGGGCTTTTGAATGTCCAACCCTAATTATGACAAGAATGAGCATTATCTGACCACGCCCCAACCGGAACCCTTTCTCGAGAGGCTGATCTTCAATAACCGGCCAATCATTCTTCTTGCCTTCGCTTTATTGACCCTGTTTCTCGGATACAACGCCATCAGGATTCAGCCCGATGCCAGTTTCGAACGGATGATTCCGCTCGAGCATCCCTACATTGTGAATATGCTTGAGCACCGGGACGACCTGGAAAATCTCGGTAACTTCGTGCGTATCGCTGTCGAGGCAAAAGAAGGCGATATTTTCACTCAGGAGTACATGGAAACCCTGAAAAAGATCACCGACGAGGTTTTCTACCTCAACGGTGTTGATCGTTCCGGTCTCAAATCTCTGTGGACTTCGAACGTCCGCTGGGTCGAGGTGACTGAGCAGGGGTTCCAGGGTGGCACTGTGATACCGGACGGCTATGACGGCTCCCGGGACAGTCTTGAGCAGCTCCGTCAGAACGTTTTGCGCTCCAACGAAGTCGGGCGTTTGATTTCCGATAACTTCAAATCAACGATCGTATATGCGCCGATGTACGAGACAAATCCGGAAACCGGCGAGGCTCTGGACTACGGTGAATTTTCCCGTCAACTTGAAGCAAAGATTCGGGACAAATACGAAGAGCAGAATCCGAACATCGAGATTCATATCGTCGGTTTCGCCAAGAAGGTTGGCGATCTGATTGACGGTATTGGTTCGATCGCCTGGTTTGCCGGGATTACTATTCTGCTCACGACGCTGCTGCTGTTCTGGTACTCCCGGGCTATTGCCGGGACCCTGGTTCCCGTCTTCACCTCAATCATTGCCGTTTTCCTGCAGCTGGGAACCCTGCGGCTGCTGGGTTATGGTCTCGATCCGTATTCCGTGCTGGTGCCCTTCCTGGTGTTTGCTATCGGTATCAGTCACGGTGTTCAGATCGTGAACGCCATGGCCGTTGAGGCCGCCAAGGGCTTTGACGCGGTGACTGCCGCCCGCCTGGCGTTCCGTGCTCTTTACATACCTGGCCTGCTGGCGCTGATTTCAGACGCCTTCGGGTTCCTGACCCTGTTTTTTATCGAAATTGATGTTATCCGGGATTTGGCGATTGCCGCGGGTATTGGTGTGGCCTTCGTGATCCTCACCAACCTGGTTTTGCATGTACTGATTATGTCCTATGTCGGTATCTCCAGGGGGGGTATCCGCCACCTGCGGAATCAAGGCGAAAAACAGGATCGGAAATGGCGTGTTTTATCCTACTTCTCGCATCCTGGCGTAGCGCCCATCTCATTGTTGATTGCGGTAATTGGCCTCGGTCTTGGTCTTTATTACAAGCAGGACCTGAAGATCGGCGACCTGGATCAGGGTGCGCCTGAGTTGCGTGCGGGCTCCCGCTATAACAAGGACAACGCCTACATAATCAATAACTATTCCACCAGTGCCGATGTATTGGTGGTGATGGTCAAGACGCCGGAAGAGCAGTGCACCCAGTACAATGTGCTGCGGGCCATGGATTCGCTGCAGTGGGAGCTGCAGAACACGCCGGGCGTGCAGTCCTCGGTATCCCTGGCGGATGTTTCCAGGATGGTGACCAAAGCCCTGAACGAGGGTAACTGGAAGTGGTACGAGATCTCCCGCAACCAGACTATCATTAATGCCTCCATCCGTGAGGCGCCTGCCGGTCTGGTTAATACCGATTGTAGTCTGACGCCGGTGCTGGTTTTCCTTGAGGACCACAAGGCAGAGACCCTGGAAACCGTTGTTGAGCGGGTTGAACAGTTTGCGGGGAAAAACAGCACCGAGGAACACCGGTTCCTGTTGGCGGCGGGTAACGCGGGTGTTGAGGCCGCCACTAACGATGTTATCTCCGGCGCCAAGAACAAGATGCTGGTTCTCGTATACAGTGTGGTGAGCCTGCTGTGCTTTGCCACCTTCCGTTCGATCCGCGCCGTGTTGTGTATCGTGATACCGCTGGGTCTGACTTCGATCCTGTGTGAAGCGATCATGGCGGTGTCCGGTATTGGCATCAAGGTCGCTACCCTGCCGGTTATAGCCCTGGGGGTTGGTATCGGTGTCGACTACGGCATCTATATCTACAGCAAGCTGGAACAATACCTGCTGGAGGGTAAAACGCTTCAGGAAGCCTACTACCAGACCCTGCGCTCGACTGGTAAGGCGGTTATGTTCACCGGTGTGACTCTGGGTCTGGGTGTTATCACCTGGATATTCTCTCCGATCAAATTCCAGGCCGACATGGGCTTCCTGTTATTCTTCATGTTCCTATGGAACATGGTGGGAGCCATCTGGTTGTTGCCGGCTCTGGCCCGGTTCCTGCTACGACCGGACCAGATGCTTGCCAGGGCCCGAGCTGCGAAATAATATTCGCAGCGACCGGAAAAAAGCCCGCAACGCGGGTTTTTTGTTGTCGGTCAATCGGTTAGCGAGCTAACTCGTACTTTATTTATGGTGTTAGGTGGTCTATGTTCTAAGATGACCATGGTGTCTGTCCGCAGTAATAAACGGACGCTTGATTACAACGACCAGAAAAAGGAAGAACTCACATGACACTGAAACTCAAGGCCTCCGCACTCGCTGTCGCCGCCGCAGTCAGCCTGGGTGCTGCTTCAACCTCCGTTGCCGCTCAGGAGCAGCGCTTTGTGACTATCGGTACCGGTGGTGTAACCGGGGTTTATTATCCGGCCGGTGGTGCGGTCTGTCGTCTGGTGAACATGGACCGTAAAGAGCATGGTATCCGTTGCTCCGTCGAGAGTACCGGTGGTTCCGTCTATAACCTGAACGCGATCCGCCAGGGCGAGCTTGACCTGGCGGTCGCCCAGTCGGACTGGCAATACCACGCCTACAATGGCACCAGCCAGTTCAAGGATGATGGCGCCAACAAGAAGCTTCGCGCGGTTTTTTCCCTGCATCCGGAGCCGTTCACTGTTGTGGCCAGCAAGGGCTCGGGTATCAAGACCTTTGAAGACCTCGAAGGCAAACGGGTATCCGTTGGTAATCCGGGCTCTGGTCAGCGCGCCACTGCTGACGTCCTGATGAATGAGATGGGCTGGACGCTGGACAAATTCTCTATGGCTGCCGAAATCAAGGCTGCGGAGCAGTCCCAGGCCCTGTGTGACGGCAATATAGATGCCTTCTTCTACACCGTTGGCCACCCCTCAGGCGCCATCAAGGAAGCAACGACTTCGTGCGACAGTGTTCTGGTTAACGTCGACAACGCTGCCACCAGGAAGCTGATCGACGATAACCCCTACTATCGTAAGGCGGTGATTCCTGGTGGTATGTACCGTGGCAGTGATAAAGACGTTACCACCTTCGGCGTCGCGGCAACCTTCGTGTCATCCACCGATGTGCCCGACGATGTTGTCTACGCCGTTGTGAAGGCTGTTTTCGAGAATTTCGACAGCTTCAAACGTCTGCATCCTGCGTTTGCCAACCTGAGCAAGGAGGAAATGGTCTCTGATGCCCTGAGTGCGCCTCTGCACCCGGGTGCTGCCAAATACTACAAGGAAGCCGGCCTGATCGACTGATCTGTCCGCACCCCGACACAGTGGGCTCCGGCCCGCTGTGTCGTCCTTTCAGAGAATCATTTTCCGTACAGGGCTGATTTATGGCGACGAGCGATCCGGCTAACGGAGCTGGTGCTGGCGATGGCGGTAATGTAGGCCAGATCCTGCAGACTGAGACCGGGGGCAGGGCGACCAGTGGCTATGCCGCGGTTATTCTGTTTATCGTTCCCCTGATGTGGTCGCTGTTTCAGCTCTGGATTGCGTCACCGCTCCCCTACATTTTCAACTTTGCCATCTTCAATTCCACGGAAACGCGTTCGATCCATCTCGCGTTTGCGGTTTTCCTGGCGTTTTCCGCCTTCCCCATGATCAAGGGGCGGCACGTCAATACTGTGCCCATCCATGATTGGATTCTGGCACTTGTTGCCGCTTTCTGCGCCTCGTACCTTTACGTTTTTTACGAAGAGCTTTCGACCCGCCCCGGAGCGCCTATCACCCAGGATCTGTGGGTTGCGCTGGTTGGGCTTGTGCTGTTGCTGGAAGCAACCCGTCGGGCTCTGGGGTTGCCACTGACGATCGTCGCTGCTGTTTTCATCACTTATTCGATCGCCGGCCCCTATATGCCGGATGTCATTGCCCATAAAGGCGTGAGCCTGAATAAGCTGGCGTCGCACCAGTGGCTGGGTACCGAGGGTGTGTTTGGTGTCGCTCTCGGGGTTTCCACCAGCTTCGTTTTCCTGTTTGTGTTGTTTGGTGCGCTGCTTGAGCGGGCAGGCGCCGGTAATTACTTTATTAAAGTCGCCTACGCCATGTTGGGGCATATGCGCGGCGGTCCCGCCAAGGCGGCCGTGGTCTCCAGTGGTCTGAGTGGCGTTATTTCCGGTTCGTCCATCGCCAACGTTGTCACTACCGGGACGTTCACCATTCCACTGATGAAGCGAGTTGGTTTTCCGGCCACCAAGGCCGGCGCTGTGGAAGTGGCCGCGTCCACCAACGGCCAACTGACACCACCGATCATGGGCGCAGCTGCTTTCCTGATGGTCGAGTATGTGGGTATTTCCTATCTGGAGGTCATCAAACACGCCATCCTGCCGGCGATGATCTCCTATGTGGCGCTGATCTATATCGTGCACCTTGAGGCCTGCAAGCTGAACATGCAGGGCATGGAGCGTCTCAACAAGCCGACTCTTGCCCGGCGGATGCTGAACTGGGTGGTTATCCTGATTGGCCTGAGTGTGCTGACTCTTGTGGTGTATTACGGGATCGGCTGGACGAAAACGCTTTTCGGTGAGGCGGCGATCTGGGTGTTGGCACCATTGCTCGTGCTGATTTATATCGGCCTGGTCGGCTACGCCACCCGGTTCCCCGAACTCGAGGAAGACGATCCGGAAAAGGCCATGGGGGAGTTACCGGAGGTTGGCCCAACGGTCAAGACAGGGCTGTATTTCCTGCTACCCGTTGTGGTTCTGGTGTGGTGCCTTACCGTTGAGCGCTTCTCGCCCCAGCTGTCGGCGTTCTGGGCCACCCTGTTCATGATTTTCATTGTTGTTACACAGCGACCGCTGAAGGCCTTTTTCCTTGAAGTTTTTCGGGAGAGTTTTCCCTGGCCTCTTCCCAAATTTCTATCGGGGATTTCTTCGAGTAGCAGGTTCTGTAAGCCACGTACAGCATGCGTAGCGGCTCCGGGGTATAGGAAAGC
>JAXHUV010000169.1:0-4937 GCA_034189445.1 Pseudomonadota bacterium | reverse complement strand
ATACCACAGCTCAGAAGAATCAGACCTTTCTCTTTTGCCTTCTTGGTCACCGCAGCCGCCAGTTCCGGCTTGGGTGTATGGCTTTCCTTGCTTTCTACCAACTCAAAGGCAGCCATGGGACCGAGATTGCGCACATTGTCGACATGGGCAAACTGCTCCTGCCATTGATTGAAGCGCTTGTTCAGCTTCTCGCCCAGCGCCTGGGCCTTGCCAAGAATGTCCTCTTCCTTGAACACATCGAACACAGCCAGGGCTGCCGCACAGGCCGTGGGGCTACCGGTATAAGTACCGCCGAGAGAGTTCGGGCCGGAGGCATCCATGTACTTGTCGGTGCCAACGATGGCGGAAATCGGCATGCCATCCGCCATACTCTTGGCCATGGTCATGATGTCTGGCTCAATACCGCTATGCTCGATGGCAAACATCTTGCCGGTCCGGCCAAAGCCGCTCTGTACCTCATCCGCGATCATCAGGATGTCGTTGTCATCACAGATCTTGCGAATTTCCTTCAGGAAACTGGCCGGTGCCGCGTAGAAGCCGCCCTCGCCCAACACCGGTTCAATGACGATCGCCGCGGTGTTATGGGCCGGGGAATCCGCTTTCATCGTCATCTTCAGGCCGCGCAGTGCTTCGTCTTCGCTCACGCCGTGGTAAGGAACAGGATAAGGCGCGCGGTAAACGGTACCCGGCATGGGGCCGAAGTCGGTCTGGTAGGGCGCCGCCTTGCCGTTCATCGCCATGGTGTAGAAGGTACGACCGTGATAACCGCCGTCGAAGCAGATTACGTTGGTCTTGCCGGTCGCTGCCCGGGCAATCTTCATGGCGTTTTCCAGGGCCTCGGCACCGGAGTTGGCCAGCATTACCTTGGCATGACCACGTACCGGTGCTACACCGCTGAGCTTTTCCGCCAGTTTAACGTAGCCCTCATAGGGCATAACCGTCTGGCAGGTGTGCATCAGCTTGTCCAGCTGGGCCTTGACCGCTTCCACCACCTTGGGGTGACGGTGGCCGATGTTCAATACGCCAATGCCGCCGGCAAAATCGATCATGCGCTTGCCGTCCGCATCCCACAATTCCGCATTCGTTGCGTGGTCGGCAAACTGTTCGTTGGGACTAGCCGCGCCCGCTGCAACATAGCGTTCTTTGAGTGCCTGCAATTCTTTATTGCTCACTTTGCCATTCTCCCTGGGTTCAGGTTCAAAAGTTTCACCTGACAGTGTAAGTAGTACGGTCACAGGAAACAAACCGACTATTGTGGTCTTCTGTCGCCCTCATCCGGCAGCATCCCGAAATTGCAGTTTTGCCAGCCGCTGATAGAGGGCGTTATCACGCATCAGTTCGTCGTGGCTGCCCACCGCCAGCAGCCGACCCTGATCGAGAACGGCTATTCGGTCGGCATCCCGTACCGTGGCGAGGCGATGGGCGATTACCAGGGTGGTTCGCGCCGCTGTGAGGGCCGGCATTGCCTGCTGAATCAGATTTTCACTTTCGGCATCCAGGGCACTGGTGGCTTCATCCAGAAGCAGAACCGGGGCATCGGCCAGCAATGCCCGGGCAATGGCCAGGCGCTGTTTCTGGCCCCCGGACAAGCCAAGGCCGGCATCCCCAAGTGGCGTTTCGTAGCCTTTCGGCAGATCCTGGATGAAACCATGGGCATGGGCGATCTTCGCGGCCTGCTCGACATCCCGCTGGCTCGCATCAGGCTTCGCGTAGCGGATGTTGTCTGCCACCGTGCCATGGAACAGGGCGGGGTTCTGGGGCACCAGGGCAAAACACCGACGCAGGGCATCGAGCGACAGTTCGGCGGTGTCCATGCCGTCGATAAAAATTCGGCCCTCGGTTGGCTGGTAGAAGTGTAGCAGCAGATCGAACAAGGTGGATTTGCCGGCTCCGGAGGGGCCCACCAGAGCCAGTGTTTCGCCGGCCTTTACCGTCAGCGTGAGATCTGTCAGTGCCGGGTGTTCCAAGCGTCCCGGGTAACTGAAGCTCAGGTGGTCAATCCGGATCTCACCCTGAACCGGCTCCGGGAGGTTCCTGGTTGTCTGTTTGCGCTCAAACGCCGGCTCGGTCTGCAACAGTTCGAACAGCCGTGCCGCCGAACCGGCCGCCCTCTGCAACTCGCCAATCACCTCGCTGATGGCACCGGCGGCAACGCCCACCAGCAGACTGTAGAACACAAAGGCGGCCAGTTCCCCCGGGCTGATCCGGCCGTTAATCACGTCCAGGCCCCCTATCCAGATGACAATACCAACGGCGCCCATCACCAGGGAAATGGCCAGCGTGGTCAGCCAGGCGCGTTGACGGATACGCTGGCGGGCGATCTCGAAGGCCCGTTCAGACACCTCGGAAAAATACCGGCGGTCGTGGGGCTGATGGTTGAAGGCCTGAACGGTCTTGATCTGGGTGAGGTTCTCGCCCACGTAACTGCCGACATCCGCGACCCGGTCCTGACTGAGCCGGGACAGGGCCCGCACCCGTCGGCCAAAGAACAGAATGGGGGCGATCACCAGTGGGAAGCCCAGCAGAATGATACTGGCCAGCTTGGCGTTGGTAATGAACAGCAGCAGCAAACCCCCGACCAGCATCAGCGCGTTGCGCAGCGCAATGGACACGGTGGAGCCAATCACCGATTGCAGAACGGTGGTATCGGCGGTAAACCGCGACTGGATTTCCAGGGCCCGGTTCTGCTCGAAAAAGCCCGGATGAAGGTCAATCAGGTGGTTGAATACCTTCTTGCGGATATCCGCCACTACCCGCTCGCCAATCCAGGACACCAGATAGAACCGGGCAAACGACCCGAACGCCAGGCCCAGCACCAGTATGAAAAACAGCCCGATGGCCCTGGCCAGATTCTCCGGCGACTCGGTGGCTAATCCCTGATCCACCAGGATACGTAGCCCCTGTCCTAATCCGAGTGTAATACCGGCCGTGAAAACCAGCGCCACCAAGGCACCGGCGACGGCCCGGCGATAGGGGCTGATAAAGTCGATAACCAGTTTCAGGGCCTTGCGGTGACGAGTGTTAATGATGTGCCTCCACGGTGTTTGCTGCTGTAGACTCCAGCTCCAATACGGTTTGTACTGGCAATAAGACCTATCATACAGCTACGCAAGAGCGTGCGGTGCGGGATGGCCTGACAGGACCGTCGAAAGCCAGGGATGGCTTTCGCCGAGCGTACATGGATGTATTCACAGCGTGTCCTGTCAGGCCATCCCGCACCGCACGCTCGACAACTCTGAAGCAAGAAGGAAACCCAGTGCGCGCCTACGCCGACAACGATTACCCGGCCGATCATAAACCGGACTGGAAAATCATTTCAGGCCTCTGGCCCTATCTCGCCGAATTCCGCGGCCGGGTGGCCTTATCCCTGGCTTTTCTGGTGCTGGCCAAGCTGGCCACCGTCGCCACTCCCATCGCCCTGAAATACATCGTTGACTATCTGGACCAGAACCGCGGGGCCGACATGCTGCTGTGGATTCCGGTGGTTCTGGTGGTTGTCTACGGCGCGTTGCGCTTTGGCGCGACCCTGTTCAATGAGCTTCGCGATGCGGTCTTTGCGCGGGTGGCAGAGCGGGCCATGCGGCGGGTGTCCCTGCGGGTGTTCGAGCACCTGCACCAGCGGGAACTGGCCTTCCACCTGGACCGCAAGACCGGTGGCCTGGCCCGGGATATCGAGCGGGGTACCAACGGCATCAGCTTCCTGTTGCGCTTTACCTTGTTCAGTATTGTGCCCACCCTCCTGGAAATTCTGATGGTCGCCGGCATCCTGTTTGTCGCGTTCAACGTGGGTTATGTTGTGGCCATTCTGGTGGCGGTGGTGGTGTATGTGGTCTTCTCCATCAGGATTACCGAGTGGCGGACCAAATTCGTGCGCGAAGTCAACGCCCGGGATAACCAGTCGAACTCGCGGGCGATCGACAGCCTGCTGAACTATGAAACCGTCAAATACTTCAACAATGAACGCTATGAGTCGCAGTTATACGACGTCGATCTGGACGACTGGGAGCAGGCCCGGCTGAAAAACCGCCTGTCCGTGGCCGCCCTCAATTCGGGCCAGGCGCTGATCATCGGTCTGGCAATGATCGTGATTATGGCCATGGCCGCTCGGGAGGTGGCCAGTGGTGAGATCACTCTGGGTGACTTCACCATGATCAACGCCTATCTGCTCCAGCTGTTCATTCCACTCAACGCCCTGGGCTTTGTCTACCGGGAAATCCGCCAGGCCCTGGTGAATGTCGAGCGACTGTTCAAGCTGCTGGGGGATAAACCGGCCATTGAAGATGCCCCGGATGTTACCGAGCTGGCTGTGGATAAAGGCGAAGTTCAATTTGACCATATTCACTTTGCCTACCGCCCGGACCGGTCGATCCTGCGGGATGTCAATTTCACCATCCCGGCCGGCCACAAGGTCGCGGTGGTGGGGGCCAGTGGTGCCGGCAAGTCTACCCTCGCCCGACTGTTGTTCCGTTTTTACGATGTCGATCAGGGCGCCATCCGTATCGATGGTCAGGATATCCGGACGGTGACCCAGGACAGCCTGCGGTCGGCGATGGGTGTGGTGCCCCAGGATACCGTGCTGTTCAACGATACCCTGTACCGGAACCTGGCCTATGGCCGGCCGGAAGCCACCGAGGAAGAGGTCTATCGGGCGGCCCGGATGGCGCACCTGGAAGACTTTATCCACAGCCTGCCGGAGGGTTATGAAACCAAAGTCGGTGAACGCGGCCTTAAGCTCTCCGGTGGCGAAAAACAGCGGGTGGCCATTGCCCGGGTGATTCTGAAGAACCCGCCGTTGCTGATTCTGGATGAGGCCACGTCCTCGCTGGATTCACTCTCGGAGCAGGCGATCCTGGGCGCGCTCAACGAAGTCAGCCAGCAACGGACCACGCTGGTGATTGCCCATCGGCTGTCCACCATCCGGGATGCCAATACCATCC
>JAXHUV010000168.1:0-4961 GCA_034189445.1 Pseudomonadota bacterium | reverse complement strand
TATCCTGAAGTGTGGCTTCCGTGCCGGCGACAATGCCCCTATGGCATTTGTTGAGCTGGTGGGCCGCCCGCTGGATATCGAAGCGGAAGAGGTGGACGACGACGAAGAGTAAAATCTTCCGAAGAGTCGCTGAAAAGCCGGGTGCCGAGAGGTGTCCGGCTTTTTTTGTTTTGGCCACGGAATCCATATATGGTTTCCGTGGCCAAAAAATCATTTCAGTATAGGCTTCAGGTAATAGCCAGTGTATGAGGCCTCAATTTGGGCCACATCTTCCGGCGTGCCTTCGGCAATAATCTCACCGCCACCGGAACCCCCTTCCGGGCCCAGGTCGATAATCCAGTCTGCGGTCTTGATCACGTCCAGGTTGTGCTCAATGACCACAATGGTATTGCCATGATCCCGCAGGCGCTGCAATACATTGAGCAGTTGCTGGATGTCGTAGAAATGCAGCCCCGTGGTCGGTTCGTCCAGGATGTACAGGGTCTTGCCGGTGTCGCGCTTGGACAGTTCCTTGGCCAGCTTCACCCGCTGGGCTTCGCCGCCCGAAAGCGTTACAGCGTTCTGCCCCAGGCGGATATAGGACAAGCCCACATCCATCAGGGTCTGGAGTTTGCGGGCCAGGAAAGGCACGGCGTCGAAGAACGCGCGACCTTCCTCGACGGTCATTTCCAGAACTTCGTTGATGTTCTTTCCCTTGTACCGAACCTCCAGGGTCTCACGGTTGTAGCGTTTGCCCTTACAGACATCGCAGGGAACGTAGACATCCGGCAGGAAGTGCATCTCCACTTTGATCACACCGTCGCCCTGGCAAGCCTCGCACCGACCACCTTTTACGTTGAAGGAAAAGCGCCCCGGTTTGTAGCCGCGGGAGCGGGCCTCCTGGGTGCCGGCGAAGAGTTCGCGGATCGGGGTGAACAGCCCGGTATAGGTGGCCGGGTTGGAACGTGGAGTGCGGCCAATGGGGCTCTGGTCAATGTCGATAACCTTGTCCAGATGCTCCAGCCCCTCGAGTGACTCATAGGGCGCATGGCTCAGGCTGGTGGCCTTGTTGAGCCTGGCGGCTGCCACCGGATACAGGGTGCTGTTGATCAGTGTCGACTTGCCGGATCCGGACACGCCGGTAATGCAGGTCATGATCCCCAGGGGCAGGTTCAGGGTCACGTGCTTCAGGTTGTTGCCGTTGGCGCCGGCCAGTGATAGCGATTTCCCGTTGCCCTTGTTGCGCTGTTTGGGGATGGCTATTCCCCGGGTGCCATTCAGATACTGGCCGGTGAGGGAGTCGGGGTTGTCGATGATCTGTTGCGGCGAACCCTGGCCGATGATGTGGCCGCCATGGACGCCGGCGCCCGGCCCGATATCGATCACATGATCCGCGGCGCGAATGGCGTCCTCATCGTGTTCGACAACAATCACGGTATTGCCCAGATCCCGAAGGTGGGTAAGGGTGGTCAGTAGTCGGTCATTGTCCCGCTGGTGCAGCCCGATGGATGGTTCGTCCAGAATGTACATGACGCCCACCAGCCCGGCGCCAATCTGGCTTGCCAGACGGATGCGCTGGGCCTCGCCGCCGGACAGGGTATCGGCGCTGCGCTCCAGGGTCAGATATTCGAGGCCTACGTTTACCAGGAACTGGAGCCTCTGGCGTACCTCTTTCAGAATTTTCTCGGCAATTTCGCCTTTCCGTCCCGGCAGCGCCAGGGTTTCAAAGTAATCGTGGCATTCTCCGACCGGCAGGTGGGTGATGTTGGAAATATTGTGTTCTTCAATAAAAACATGGCGGGCGCTACGACGCAGTCGGGAGCCGCCGCACTCCTTGCACGGTTGGGTGCTGAGGTTGCGAGCCAGTTCCTCCCGCATGCTTGGCGATTCGGTCTCACGGTAACGCCGCTCGAGGTTGGGAAGAATGCCTTCAAACGGATGAGCCTTCTCCATGGTATGGCCACGGGAGCTCACATAACGAAAAGGGATCTTTTCATTATCTGAGCCAAACAGAAGGACCTTGCGAAAGTCCTCGGGAAGGTCCACCCAGGGTGTTTCCAGGTCAATACCATAATGGTCGGCCAGGCTGCCCAGCATCTGGAAATAATAGACGGCCCGGCGATCCCATCCCTTGATGGCCCCGGATGCCAGCGTCGCTTCCGGGTGCTGGACAATTTTCTCGGCGTCAAAGAATTGTTTGACGCCCAATCCGTCGCAGGTTGGGCAGGCCCCGGCTGGATTGTTAAAGGAAAACAGTTTTGGCTCAAGTTCACTCAGGGCATAGCCACACTGGGTGCAGGCGTAACGGGCCGAAAAGGTGTGTTCTTCACCTTCGCCGGTCATGGGTGCTACCAGGGCAATCCCGTCCGCCAGGTGCAGGGCGGTTTCGAAGCTCTCTGCCAGGCGCTGCTCCAGGCCCGGCTTGACCTTGAAGCGATCAACGACCACCTCAATCTGATGCTTGCGTTTCTTGTCCAGGGGTGGCACATCGTCAATGTCGTAAACCGTGCCGTCCACACGCAGGCGGATGAAACCCTGGCTACGCATGGTTTCAAACACCTGCAGGTGCTCGCCCTTGCGGTCGCGGATCACCGGTGCCAGGATCATCAGCTTGCTGTCCTCTGGCATGGCCAGTACCTGGTCCACCATCTGGCTGACGGTCTGCGCTTCCAGGGGCTGGCCATGGTCGGGGCATCGGGGCTCGCCGGCCCGGGCAAAGAGCAGGCGCAGGTAATCGTATATTTCGGTGATGGTGCCGACAGTGGAGCGGGGGTTGTGGGAGGTGGACTTCTGCTCAATGGATATGGCCGGCGACAGGCCTTCGATATGGTCCACGTCCGGCTTCTCCATCATCGATAGAAACTGGCGGGCATAGGTGGACAGTGATTCCACATAGCGGCGCTGACCTTCGGCATAGAGGGTGTCGAAGGCAAGGGAAGATTTACCGGAACCGGAAAGGCCGGTGATCACGATAAGCTTGTCCCTTGGTATATCCAGGTCGATGTTCTTCAGGTTGTGGGTTCGCGCCCCTTTAATCTGGATATGGTCCATAACACCTCGCTCGGATAAAAACGAATATTATACCGCGTTGGGCCAGCTGCCGCGAAACTGATACCCGGGTTCCGGGTCAAGGCACCTGTCCCCCGCAAGCTTACCTTCTGCTACAATGCGACGCCTGTGATGGCTATTTGCCCTCAATCTGACCGCTTCAACCCGGCGAGGTACGACATTGCCATGAATGCGCTGGAAAAACGCTCCGTATTGGCCCTGGCGTCTGTCTACGGCATGCGAATGCTTGGGCTGTTCATGGTGCTGCCGGTATTCATGCTCCTTGGTGAAAACCTCAAGGATGCAACGCCAGCTTTGCTGGGCTTTGCCATAGGCGCGTACGGCCTCAGCCAGGCGCTGTTGCAGATTCCCTTTGGCATGCTGTCCGACAGGGTCGGCCGCAAGCGCATGATTTACATCGGGCTCATATTATTTGCCGCTGGCAGTCTTCTGGCAGGAGCTACGGACTCCATATACGTTGTGATTGCCGGTCGGATTCTTCAGGGAGCGGGCGCGATCGCCAGTGTGCTGATGGCGTTGCTCAGTGATCTGACCCGGGAAGAAGAGCGGACCAAGGCCATGGCGACCGTGGGTATCACTATTGGTTTGTCCTTTTCGGTTTCGCTGGTGCTTGGCCCCCTTCTTGGTGCCTGGTGGGGCCTGTCCGGGATCTTCTATACGACGGCGGCGCTGGCCGTGGTGGCTCTGGTGATCGTCAGTCGTCTGGTACCGACTCCCCATCAGCATAAAACCAGCGCCGACACTCATCCTGCCAGGGAGATGCTGGGCCGTGTGCTTTCAGATGGCCGTCTGCTGAGGCTGGATTTCGGTATTTTTTCCCTGCATCTGGTGCTGACAGCCCTGTTCCTGGTGTTTCCCTCCATGCTGCAGAATCAGTTCGGGCTTGCCAGCAGTTCACACTGGTGGTTCTACCTGAGTGTGATGGTAACGTCTTTCATTGCCATGGTGCCCTTTATCATCATCGGGGAAAAAAAGCGTAAAATGAAGCTGGTGCTGTGTGGGGCGATTGCGCTTCTTACAATGGCAACCGCCGGATTTATCGGCGTGTCTGGCAGCCTGATTGCGGCCTGGGCCGTCCTGTTTTTCTTCTTCATGGCCTTCAATCTGCTTGAGGCCAGCCTGCCTTCGCTGATCAGCAAGGAGGCACCGGCCGCCAGCAAGGGAACGGCGATGGGGGTCTACTCCACCTCCCAGTTCATGGGCGCGTTTCTCGGCGGCGCCGTGGGTGGCTTCCTTCTGGAAACTGCCGGAATCCATGGCGTGCTCTGGTTTATGGTGGTGATGCTTGGCCTCTGGTTACTGGTGGCGCTCACCATGCCGGCGCCCGGTTATACCACCAGTTTCGTGGTACAGTTGCAGCAGGTAATGAGCAACCAGTATGACGACATTGACGACAATCTCCGCCGCCTGCCGGGTGTGCGGGACGTGGTAATTGTGGAAGACGCTGCCACCGCCTATCTTAAGGTGGATCGTCAGCAATTTGATGAAGCGTTACTTGCGGACTTTTCATTTGTCCGGCAGGCTGGCAATTCTTGAAATCCGGAAGTCCGCACGGACTGCGGGCGTCCCTGAAAACAGAGTCAGGAGCAGAACATGGCACGAGGCGTAAACAAGGTAATTCTCATCGGTAATCTGGGACAGGACCCGGATACCCGCTACACCGCTAACGGCAATGCCGTGGTAAACCTGAATCTTGCAACAGACGAAAGCTACAAGGATCGTCAGACCGGTCAGCTGGTGCCGAAAACGGAATGGCACCGGGTTGTCATGTTCGGCAAGGTCGCCGAAATTGCCGGCCAGTATCTGCGCAAGGGTTCAAAGGTTTACATCGAGGGCAGGCTGCAGACCCGCAAATGGCAAAACAAGGAAGGGCAGGATGTGTACACCACGGAGGTTGTGGTGGATATCAACGG
>JAXHUV010000167.1:0-4976 GCA_034189445.1 Pseudomonadota bacterium | reverse complement strand
CTTCCGGATTCGCTGACGGAAGAAGAAGTGGATGCTCTGCTTTGCGAGCCGGATCCGGGTGTTGCCATCGAACTCCGGGACAAGGCCATGCTGGAGATACTCTATGGTTGTGGCTTGCGGGTCTCCGAGCTGACAGAGCTGCGGGTGGATCAGGTAAACCTGCGCCAGGGCGTGGTCCGTGTCACCGGCAAGGGTGACAAGGAACGGCTGGTGCCTCTGGGGGAAGAGGCGGTGGACTGGTTGCTGCGGTACATGAAGGAAGGCCGACCGGAGCTTCTGAAGGGTCGCTCCTGCGATGCGCTGTTTCCGGGCAATCGGGCGGCGGCGATGACCCGTCAGACCTTCTGGTATCGGATCCGGCACTATGCCGCGCGGGTGGGAATCAGGAAACATCTGTCGCCTCATACTCTGCGGCATGCGTTTGCCACGCACCTCCTTAACCATGGCGCGGACCTGCGTGTTGTGCAGATGCTGCTGGGCCACTCGGACCTGTCGACGACCCAGATATACACCCATGTGGCCCGTCAGCGGCTTCAGTCGCTGCATCGGGCTCACCATCCCAGGGGCTGACTGGCCGGCTGTTTCCGCTGGCGGAGGTGAACTTTCTTTTTGTGTGCCTGTCGCATTGAATTGATTCCCGGCCCGTGCCAATACTGCCCGGGTGATTTAACGGCTCTCTGGAAAAGGTTGTTTGTCGAATGAATATTAAACCTGTTGTCGTGCTCCTTGGTGTATTTTCCGGCCTGTTCGGAGTGGCTGGCGCCAGTGCCGGGGAAGTCGAAGATCGGATTTCCGAGCGCCTGACCAGTGCCGTGCCGGGCCTTGAGGTCATGTCGGTGAAAGAATCCGAAGCGAAAGGTCTCTATGAGGTGCGGAGCAATAATGGAGATACCCTCTATGCGACCGAAGATGGCCAGCACCTTATGACTGGGGATCTTCTCAGGATTACCGATCAGGGGGTCGCCAATGTGACTGAAGCTGCTCGCGCCGACTTCCGCAGGGAGATGATGGATGAATTTGGCGACGATGGCGTCATCAGCTTTCCGGCCAGGAACGAGAAGGCCGTTGTCAGCGTCTTTACCGATATCGATTGCCCATACTGCAGGAAGCTGCATGATGAGGTGTCGCAACTGAATGAGTATGGTATTACCGTCAATTATTACGCCTTTCCACGCTCGGGGCCGAACACAGCGTCTTTCCGGAAATACGAATCGGTCTGGTGTTCCGAGGATCCGCAAGCCGCGATGACGTCAGCCAAATCGGGCCGGAGTGTAGCTCTGGCCAGCTGTGAAAATCCGGTCCGGGAGCAATATCAGCTTGGTGGCCGGGTTGGTGTAACCGGTACGCCGGCCATTGTCCTGAAAGACGGCAACATGATCCGGGGTTATGTTCCAGCGAAGCGGCTGGCAGAGGGGCTTGGGCTGCTCTGATCGACGCTATGGCCGCCCCGTTCTCTCGGGAATTCGCGGTATTTTGGATGGATCCGGTTCAGGGCTTATTCAGTGGGGTCTGAATCGGTATACTATGCCCGCCTATTATAATTCATCAGCACCCCATCGGGATCAGAGGTGAGAGTTTGAAAGACGTCAGTGTCGGAATCTGCGGATTGGGAACCGTCGGCGGCGGTACCTTTAATGTCTTGACCCGTAACGCAAGGCTGATTGCCGGCCGGGCCGGGTGCAATATCCGGATTACCCGGATTGCCAGTCGGCGGGCCCGCGAGGATCTTGACCTCGGGGAGGTTCCCTTCAGTACCGACATTTATGACGTGGTGAATGATCCGGGCGTGGATATTGTGGTCGAACTTATCGGTGGCTATGACGCGGCCCGGGAGCTGGTGCTCACGGCTATCCGTAACGGCAAGCACGTGGTTACAGCCAACAAGGCCCTGATCGCCGTCCACGGCAACGAAATTTTCGGGGCGGCCGAGAAAGCCGGCGTTGTAGTGGCCTACGAGGCGGGTGTTGCCGGTGGTATCCCGGTGATCAAGGCCGTACGTGAAGGCATGGCGGCAAACCGCATTGACTGGATTGCCGGCATTATCAACGGCACTGGAAACTACATTCTGACTGAAATGCGCGCCGGCCGGGAATTTCCCGAAGTTCTCAAGGAAGCTCAGGACCTGGGCTATGCCGAAGCCGATCCGACCTTTGATGTGGAGGGCATTGATGCCGCCCACAAACTGACCATTCTGGCGTCCGCCGGGTTTGGTGTACCCCTGCAATTCGAAAAGGGCTTTACCGAAGGCATATCAAAAATCACCCCTTACGATATTGCCCACGCCGAACTGCTGGGCTATCGCGTCAAGCACCTCGGCATTGCCCGTCGTCGGGATGATGGCATTGAGCTTCGCGTCCACCCCACGCTGGTGCCCCGGAGCCATCTGATTGCCCAGGTTGATGGCATCCTCAATGCGATCCTGGTGGATGGCGATGCCGTTGGCCAGACTATGTATTATGGCCCTGGCGCGGGGGGTGAGGCAACGGCGTCGGCTGTTATTGCGGATATCGTGGATGTTGCCCGAGCCGTGGCGGCAGAAAGCAGCCTGCGTGTGCCCTACCTCGGTTTTTCACCGGATGCCATGGAAGCGCTGGATGTGCTGCCCATGGAAGACATCCAGTCCGCCTACTACCTGCGCATCACTGCGCTGGACCGTCCGGGTGTGCTGGCAAAGATTGCCTCCATCCTGAGCGAACATGGCATCAATATTGAGTCGATCATGCAGAAGGAATCCGAGCTGAAAGATGGCCGTATTCCGGTGATCATCCTGACCCATACGGTTCAGGAACGGCAGATCAACCGTGCGATTGAAGAGCTGGAAGCCCTGTCCGATACCGATGGCCAGGTTGTCCGCATCCGCGCTGAAAACTTCAACTGACAGGTGCCAACGTGAGATACATCAGTACGCGGGGTGAAGCGCCCGCACTGGGCTTTGAGGATGTTTTGCTGACCGGGCTGGCGACAGACGGTGGCCTCTACGTTCCCGAATCCCTGCCGCATTTCAGTCTGGAAGAAATCCGTAGCTGGCGCGGGCTCTCCTACAGTGAGCTGGCTTTCAACGTCATGTACCCGTTTGTGGATGATGCCATGCCCGAGGACGATTTCCGCGGGATGCTGGACGAGACCTATTCGGTCTTCACCCACAAGGCGGTGGCTCCGCTGGTTCAGCTGGATAGCAACGAATGGGTCATGGAACTGTTTCGCGGCCCGACCCTGGCCTTCAAGGACTTCGCCCTGCAGTTGTTGGGACGCCTGTTGGACTACGTTCTGGAAAAGCGCAAGCAGCACGTGGTTATCATGGGGGCTACCTCCGGTGATACCGGTTCCGCTGCAATCGAAGGCTGCCGCCGTTGCAAGCATGTGGATATCTTCATCCTGCACCCGCACCAGCGGGTGTCCGAGGTGCAGCGCCGGCAAATGACCACGGTGAAGGGTGACAACATCCACAACATCGCGGTGAAAGGCAATTTCGACGATTGCCAGCGCATGGTGAAGGAGAGCTTCGGCGACCAGTCTTTCCTGGGTGGCAAAACCCAGCTGGCGGCCGTGAACTCCATCAACTGGGCCAGGATCATGGCTCAGATTGTCTATTATTTCCACGCCGCCATAGCTCTGGGGGGTCCGGATCGCAGCATGGCGTTCTCAGTACCCACCGGTAATTTCGGCGATATCTTTGCCGGTTACCTGGCCAGGCAGATGGGGTTGCCCATTTCCCAGCTGGTGATCGCCACCAACCGCAACGATATCCTGCATCGCTTCATGAGTGGCAACAAGTACGAGCAACACAAGCTGGAACATACCCTATCGCCGAGCATGGACATCATGGTGTCCAGCAACTTTGAACGATTGCTGTTTGATCTGCATGGCCGTGACGGACTGGCGGTGAAAACTCTTCTGGAAAATGCCGCCAAGGGCCCGGTCAGCATCGAGGATTACCGCTGGAAGCACGCCCGCAAGCTGTTTGACAGCGACGCGGTGGATGACAAAACCACCTGCGATACCATTCGTGAAGTCCATGAACAGAGCGCGTATCTGCTGGACCCTCACACTGCCATCGGGGTTCGCGCTGCGCGCAACTGTCGCCGTGATCCGGCGGTACCGATGATTACCCTGGGTACGGCGCACCCGGCCAAGTTCCCGGACGCGGTTGCTGAGTCCGGACTGAGCGTGAAGCCCCCGCTGCCGGCCCATATGGCCGATCTGTTCGAACGGGAAGAGCGTTACACGGTGCTGGATAACAATATTGCCGGTGTGCAGGCGTTTATTGCCAAGCACTGGAAAGACGCCTGATCGGGTATGACAGCAAAAAAGATCCTGCGTCGCCCCCAGCCCGAAACCATCCCGGACTGGGGGCACAACCTGTCTCCTTTGCTTCGCCGCCTGTATGCCTCCCGTGGCGTCACCTCCGACAAGCAACTGAGCTACACTCTGAAGCACCTGGCCTCGCCCATGTCGCTTCGGGGCATCGACCGGGCCGTCGAGCTGCTTGCCGAGGCTATTGACCAGCAACAGCGGGTTCTGGTGCTCGGGGATTTTGACGCCGATGGTGCCACCAGCACAGCCGTGGCCATGCTTGGCCTTTCAATGCTGGGTCTGCGGAGTATCGATTTTCGCGTCCCCAGCCGGTTTGCCGATGGCTACGGCCTGACCCCGGGTATTATTGAGCGCTTGCGCGATGAAGGCCAGCTTCCCGATTTGATGGTCACCGTCGATAACGGCATATCCGCCCTTGAGGGTGTCAGAGCGGCCAAGGAGCTTGGTGTGAAAGTGGTGGTGACGGATCACCACCTGGCGGGCGAAGCGCTGCCGGACGCCGATGCCATTGTCAACCCCAATCAGCCGGGCTGCTCCTTCTTGAGCAAGAATGCCGCCGGTGTTGGCGTCATGTTTTACGTTCTCACGGCGTTGCGCAAGCGGCTCCGGGAAAGCAATCGCCTGCCTGATCCCGAACCCAATCTGGGCAGTCTGCTCGACCT
>JAXHUV010000166.1:0-5058 GCA_034189445.1 Pseudomonadota bacterium | reverse complement strand
GCACCGCCGATGTGGAGTACCAGAAGTTCCGCGCCAACATGCGTAACCCCCAGTGGCAGCAGATGATCCTCGCCCGCCCCCTGGAGGACCGCCAGCAGATGGCCCGGCAGTTACGGGAAATCAGCATGGCGAAAAATCAGGGTAAGGAAGAGGTCATCATGGACGTAACGCCCGAGGAAGTCGTCGGGGACATGGAAAAGCACGGGGTTCAGAGACTGATCCATGGCCACACTCATCGTCCCGCTATTCATAAGCTGACTGCTAACGGTATGCCGGCAAAGCGCATTGTTCTCGGCGACTGGGACCAGAACATCTGGTGGCTGGAGGCGAAGCCGGGTGACGAGCCGCGGCTGCTCAAAGAGCCCCTGGACTGAAAGCAAAAGGCCGGATCGTGATCCGGCCTTTTGCTTAGTGCTGGAGAATCTGTTTGAGGAACTTCTGGGTCCGCGGCTCTTGCGGATTCGAGAAAAATTCACTGGGAGGTGCCTGCTCCACAATCTCACCACCGGCCATGAAGATCACGCGATCTGCCACCGTCTTGGCAAAGCCCATTTCATGGGTGACACACAGCATGGTCATACCACTGCCCGCCAACTCGATCATGACATCCAGCACCTCTTTGATCATCTCCGGATCCAGTGCCGAGGTTGGCTCGTCGAACAGCATGATCCCGGGCTTCATGCAAAGGGCCCTCGCGATAGCCACGCGCTGCTGCTGGCCGCCCGATAGCTGACTCGGGTATTTGTTGGCCTGGTCCGGAATCTTCACCCGCTCCAGATATTTCATCGCCGTTGCCTCCGCTTCCTTTCGGGGCGTTTTCCGGACCCAGATGGGCGACAGGCAACAGTTCTCAAGAACCGTAAGGTGTGGAAACAGGTTAAATTGCTGGAACACCATGCCCACTTCCCTGCGAACACTGTCAATCTGGCGGACATCGTCTGTAAGCTCAACATCATCGACAATGATCTTGCCCTGCTGGTGTTCCTCCAGCCGGTTGATGCAACGGATGAAGGTGGATTTACCCGAGCCGGATGGCCCACAGATAACAATTCGCTCCCCCTGCGCCACGGTCAGGTTGAGATCCTTGAGGACATGAAAATCCCCATACCATTTGTGCATGCCCTCCACCCGGATAATGTCCGGTTTCTTTCCGGCCCGGCCATCCGTTGGAGCTTGCTTTTCAGGAGTATATGCCTGGTCTGACATAGGATTACCCATCAGGTTTTATGACCAGTGTCGAGTTTTCGTTCAAGCTGCTGACTGTATCTCGATATGCCAAAGCAAAAGACCCAGAAACAGAATGCCACAAACACGTAGCCTTCTGTGGCAACATTCTGCCAGGTGGGATCGCTCACCGTTGACTGGACCGTCCCGAGAACATCGAGCAGTCCTATGATCAGCACCAGCGTGGTGTCCTTAAACAGGGCAATGAAGGTATTCACGATACCCGGAATCACCATCTTCAGAGCCTGCGGTAGAATTACCAGTCCCATCCTGCGCCAGTATCCCAGACCCAGCGCGCTGGCCGCTTCGTACTGACCCCTGGGAATAGCCTGTAAGCCTCCACGGACAACTTCCGCCATGTATGCGGACTGCCAGAGCGTGATGCCGATCAGCGCCCGGGCCAGCTTCTCGATGTTGACACCCTCCGGCAGGAACAGGGGCAGCATAACCGAGGCCATGAACAGCACGGTGATCAACGGCACCGCTCGCCACACCTCGATAAAGACCACGCTGATCCCCCGGATGATCGGCATTTCGGAGCGCCGGCCAAGGGCAAGCAATATGCCGATTGGCAAGGAAGCAATAATCCCGGTGTAGGCCAGGACAAGGGTCAGCATCAGACCGCCCCATTTCGAGCTTTCCACTGCCTCAAGCCCAAAGGAGCCACCAGGAATCAGGAAATACCCCACCACGGGTAATCCGAAGATGCCGAAGATGCCAAGCCACTTCCGGCCCGGGAACCGCTCAATAAACTGCGGCACAAAGGCAACGGCCAGCAGCAGGAACATCACATTCACCCGCCACTGCAGCTCATCCGGATAGAACCCGTAGATAAAGAAGTTCAGCCGCTGATTGATAAACACCCAACAGGCGCCGGCCCCTGTGCAGGCGCTCGGGTCGCTGCCAACAAAGTTGGCGTCGAGGAAAAACCAGTTAAGCAATGGCCCCACACTGGTCACCAGCAGATAAGCCACGCCAAGCGTCAGTACCGTATTGAACCAGCCGGAGAAGAGATTCTCCCGCATCCACTTGACCGGCCTGACCGCTTTCCTGGGTGCTTTCATGGTTGGCTCGGTCATCATCGCTCCTTAATGGCCACAGCCCGGTTATAGATGTTCATGAACAGCGAGATCAGCAGACTGATAGTGAGATACACCGCCATGGTTATGGCGACAACCTCTACAGCCTGCCCCGTCTGGTTCAGTGTGGTGCCCATGAAGACTGCGACCAGGTCCGGATAGCCGATCGCGGTGGCAAGCGAAGAGTTCTTGACCAGATTAAGGTACTGGCTGGTCAGTGGTGGAATGATGACGCGCATGGCCTGCGGGATGACCACCAGCCTCAGGGTGAGACCATTGGGCAGACCAAGAGCCCTGGATGCCTCGGTCTGCCCCTTGTTCACCGAGAGGATGCCCGAGCGCACAATTTCAGCGATAAAGCTGGCGGTATACAGAGACAGCGCAATCCACAGAGCCGCCAACTCCGGGATGATGGTAATTCCCCCGCCAAAGTTGAAGCCCCTGAGCACCGGAAGATCCCATTCCAGGGGGCGACCGGCCACCAGGAAAGAGACCACGGGTACAAATACCAGAATGGCCAAGCCAACCCTGAATGTCGGGAAGATCTGACCGGTCGCCAACTGGCGCTTTCTGACCCGGATCCGGATACCAACGACAGCAGCCATGGCAAGCAAAATGCCGCCCCATACAATGCCGAACCCTTCCTGTGGCATGGGCCCGGGCAGGTACAGCCCGCGATTATTGAGGAACAGGACACCACCGACATCCAGGCTCTGGCGCGGTGACGGAAGATTTCTGAGTACAGCAAAGTACCAGAAGAAAATCTGCAGCAGCAGCGGTATGTTACGAATCACCTCGATGTAGACCAGCGCCATCCTGGCCACCAGCCAGTTACTCGATAGCCGAGCAACACCAATGATGAAACCGAGGATCGTGGCGGTTACCACACCCATCGCGGAAACAAGCAGCGTATTGGTCAGACCGACCCAGAACGTTCGGCCATAGGACATGGTTGCATCGTAAGGCACCAGATTCATGATGATGCCAAACCCGGCCGTTTTATTCAGAAATCCGAAACCGGTGCTGATGCCACGGCTTTCCATGTTGGAAAGCGTGTTATCGACGAGAACCCACCCGCCCCAGAAAACAAGGGCGATGGCTATCGCCTGAAAGAAGAGTGAGCGGACCCGGGGGTCGTACCAGGGCATTGGTCCCGCAGGTCCGGTATCAATTCTTTGTTGTTTCATGAAGTGTCCGGAAGAGCTTTCCTGTGGTTTACAGCATCAGAAATAACGGCGAAGCCTCCCCTTCAGCGGGACACAGGAGACTTCGCCGTATGCCTTCAGGTCTTAACGAACCGGCGGCGCATACATGATGCCGCCTTCAGTCCACAGCGCATTGATACCGCGATCCAGCGCCAACGGGGTATCCGGACCTACGTTGCGGTCGTACATTTCACCGTAGTTACCAACCAGCTTCACCACCTTGTGACCAAAGTCAGCGAGCAGTCCCAGCTTGGCTCCCATATCGCCGTCTGTACCGAGCAGGCGCTGAATACTGGGGTTCTCAGACTTCAGCATGTCATCCGCGTTGGCACTGGTGACACCCAATTCCTCGGCGTTGATCTGCGTGAAGAGCACCCACTTGACGATGTTGAACCACTGATCATCGCCCTGACGCACAACCGGGCCCAGCGGCTCCTTGGAAATGGTATTGGGCAGGATCTTGGCAGAGTTCGGGTCAGAGAGCTTCGAGCGCAGTGCCGCCAGCTGGGAACGGTCCGATGTCAGAACGTCGCAACGACCGGCCGCGAAGCCCTGAACGGTCTGCTCCGAGGTATCGAATACGATCGGCTTGAATTCCATGCCTTTGGCGCGGAAATAGTCCGACAGGTTCAGTTCGGTGGTGGTACCAGCCTGGATACAGATGGTTGCACCATCCAGCTGGGTGGCATCATCCACGCCGATACCTTTGTTGATCAGGAAACCCTGCCCATCGTAGTAGTTCACGCCGGCGAAGTTGAGGCCCAGAGAAGCATCCCGAGTCAGGGTCCAGGTAGTGTTACGGGACAACATGTCGATTTCGCCGGACTGCAACGCCGTAAAGCGCTCCTTGGCTGTCAGTGGAGTGAATTCCACTGCGCCTGCGTCACCGAAGATGGCGGCGGCTACCGCACGGCAGGTATCCACATCGATACCGGTCCAGTTGCCTTTCTCATCGGGCTGCGAGAAGCCCGGCAAACCGGTGGTTACCCCACACTGGAGATGGCCTTTTTGCTTGACGTTTTCCAGAGTCGTGGCAGCCATGGCACTACTAGCCGTGAACGTGCCTACCGCCAGAGCAACTCCCAGGGCAATCGATCTCGTCTTTCTCATTGTCTTTTCTCCGAACATCAGTTGGTTTTCGCGACGAGTATGCCCAGCAATTTGCAAGCCACCAACCGTAACTCCATGATTTATATTGTTTATATCAATGAGCAGTGCGTTTCAGGCGAATCTGGAACGAGGTGGCGTCGTTTCGCGCACCAATACAGCGCCTTCGCCCCAATCCAATGCGCCAAAAAAAGCACACCAAGGGTCGCGCCTGTTAAAAGTTGGACAAGGTTCGGGAAATGAGCTGGTTTTTATGCAAAATTATTCGGAAGTTTTTAAGGCGGGAGGCTCTTTATAGGTCTCGAGGCGCTTCCGCCATCCTGGCAGCCAGCGCTCACGCTCGTTCGGATTCTCGGCATTTTCGGCACGGCGGGTAAGTACTTCTCCGGCCGAAGACCGGAAGGCGTCCAGCGCGGACTGCTCCTGCGCGGGATTCATCTGAA
>JAXHUV010000165.1:0-5088 GCA_034189445.1 Pseudomonadota bacterium | reverse complement strand
TGGTCCAGGGGGCTAAACAAGCTTAATACTCAATAATAGGCTCCAAATTTACAAAATATGATTACAAATAAAATTGTTTCCCATTGGGAACCACATCTTCACCATAACCATGCCTAACTTCGGCCACAAACCAGCTGGCCTACCAGCAGGTTCCCCAAACCGGTGACCCCAAAATTATCTTCGCGAGACTCTCCTCCAAACCCCACACCAAAAGCCAGGTGCCCCAGCTGCTGAGGTGTACACCATCAGCAACCAGACACACCTCATCCGCAGCAATATCTGGGTGCTTAACAAACCACCCCCATTCCCCCACCACAAGGTGCCTGGCCCTGCGCGTGCTGCGCTTTCTGGCGCGTTCTGCCCCTGTTGGGTCATCTGAATAGCGCCAGGCGCGCCGCGGCAGCATGTCTGACCAGACTACCCGAGTGGTGGGGTACCTGGCCCTGATATATGCGAGCCACAACTGGAGCTCTTGGGCCCATTCAAAAGTATTAAGCCTACCGATGTCGTTGGCTCCCATATGTAGGACCAGGTATGCTGGGGGTGGTCCCTCAATTGCACGCTCCAGCAGCGCGCGCAGGCCGGAGAATTGTAGACCTGACTGGCCGGCGAAGCGCACTGGCAGGGGAAGCTGTAGAGTGTGCCCCCACTGCACGAGGTCCCGCTCCAGTCTGGCCACAATGCTGGACCCCAGGATTAAGATCTCTGTAATACATAAACCAGCTATTAGGGATAAGAAAATGATAAAGATCAGGCTATACAAAAAATCATCTTTAAATCTCCTAGCCGTTGAGGCGCACACCATCAACGGCTGCACTCTGCATGCTTGTATCCAAAGACAAAGAATAAGTTATTTAAATTTAACACAATTTAACACCACCCGAGCTGTAGAGGTGCACACCATCATCAGCGGGACCAACCTACATACCCCCACTCCCTTAGGAACGAGAACATCGCACGTACGATTTCACCGCTGCTGATCTCCACCGGCCTAACCCCATGATAGTGTTTAAGTGAGCCCCGTTGATAGCAGCAGTAGTTGCAGCCCCAATCCGAAAGGAATGGGACGTGAATTTATCTGCCGACCAGCCCAGGGCTTTTGCACCTTTTTTCAAAACAGCCTGAAACTGGTAACGGGACAGGGGCTTACCATTAAAATGTATAAAGAGTGCGCCAGCGACTGCGGGACGGACTAACAAGTAAGCCCGCAGATTTGCCACCGGGCAAACCTCAGGGTGGCTCAGTACTTTCTTGATTTTGACGATGCCACCTCTGCCCTCTTGATCGGTTTTCGTGGCACCGACTGTCACAAGCAAATCTTCACCGATGCGTATAGAATCTTTCTGCAGGCCTGACCTGCCCCCAGGCAATGACTGGTCTTGGCCCACGATCTCGCTAACACGAAACAGACCGAAAAATGCCAGCGTGAAAACCGCTGCGAATAACCTCCTTTCAAAAGCGTTGGTGCAGACTGTATGGAGGACACCAATCAACTGCTGCAGCCTGTCAAATGTTATGGGAAGCCTGCTGTCTTGGCGCCTATTCGTTCGCGCTAGGCCTTGGAACATTTTTCGCAAAAGGAAGTTGTCAGTGGGGTCGACCCACCCATTCAACTTGTGTTTGCAGCTTATCCCTGCAACATAAGTTCTGATAGTTGCTGGCGCCTTCCCCGCCAGTGACAGATGTGCTGCAAAGTGAATAACATGCTGTGGGCAAGCCGGCCACTCCAGGGGTACCCCATGGGTGGACCTGAACTTATCCAATAGTTGTACACCCTGCTGGTATGCTACCTGCGTTGACGGCGCGAAAGCGGCCGAGACCAGACGCTTTACTTCACTTGAAGTAGCTTCAGTAGCGACTGTGGCACCGCTGTGGCATGCTCGTCTGCCTCTGGGACCAGGCTCCTGAATTTCGCCCACTGAAAACGGGACAAAGCATCAGCCACACAGTTTTTGTGCCCAGGGATATGTTTCGCCCTGAAAAGAATGTTGTGATTAAGGCAAGACAATACCAATGACCGGACAAGGTGCATAGATGGCTGTGACCGGCAGGTTTGTTTGTTAATGACATGTACCACAGCCAGGTTATCGCAGTGGAACATCACCTTTTTGTTACTGAACTTCTCTCCCCAGATTTCGACTGCCACAGCAATCGGGAACAGTTCTTTAAAAGTTATATCTGGGGAGTTGTCCTGCCAGTGTGCAGGCCAGGTACCAGAGGTCCAACTGTTTTCGAAGAAAGCTCCGAAGCCCCACGACCCGGCCGCGTCCGTGTACAAATGGAGGGAGTCGTTATCTTCCCATGACTGCTCGAACATGAAGCTGGCACCATTGTACGTCTTCAGAAAAGAATCCCAAACCCTTAAATCTTCTCTCATTGCCTCTGTTATCCTTATCCTGTGTTGAGGTTTTCTCGCCCCCCTTGTTGCATCGATAAGACGTCTGCAAAAGGCTCGCCCTGGAATGACTGCTCTACACGCGAAGTTCAGACTCCCTATCAAGGACTGAAGTTCCTTTAAAGTGGATTTGTTCTTCCCGTTGAGAAAGCTGGCTATTACTGCTTGTAATGCTGACAGCTTGTCTTCCGGGAGGCGGACTTCCATTGCTATTGTATCGACGATGAGACCTAAGAACTTAATAGAAGTTGAGGGGCCTTCCACTTTTTCCGGAGCTACCGGAACTCCCAGCTCTTCGAATGTTTTCAGTATGCTGGCCAGGATGCGCTGTGCTTCCACCCCTGAAGCTCCACCCCCGCAAAAATCGTCCAAGTAATGTATGATGTTCTCTGAGTGGCTTGCTGTGCGGACACACCACTCTAAGAAAGTGCTGAATTTTTCAAATAGGGCGCACGAGACGGAACAACCAAAAGGCAGGGCCTTGTCCACAAAGAATTTACCGTCAACTTGCATACCCATTAGGCAAAAATCATCTGGGTGAATTGGCAACAGCCTAAAAGCTGATCTGATGTCAACCTTGACCAAGTGCGCTCCCTGCCCTATTCTTCTCACGATGGATGTGACCGCATCAAAGCTGGTGTACTGTACCGAGCTCAGCTCTGCTGGGATGCCTCCATTTATGGAATCTGAGTCCGGATGCGACAGATCAAAAATTAGCCTGAACTCACCGGGTGTTGATTTTTCAACTAAGCCAATAGGGGAGATAATCAGATTTTCCATGGGGTTGCCGCAAAAAGGGCCAGCCACCCGTGATAGGCTTACCTCCTCCATCAGCTTATCCCAAACAATCTGCGGCTGCCGCCTAGCAGAACCATGATTTCGTGCAGATCTTCCTTCCCTCTTCCCTTTGTAGGGAATTCTAAAACCTTGCGTAAACCCCTCCGCCAGCTCCTGTGCTAACTCTGGGTGTGGGTACTGCTTTAGCCAACGGATTAGGTCTGCAATAGAAATAGGTGACAAGGCAAGTGTGGACAACGGGCAAAAACTGACTCTCGTGGGGGTGTCAACCACCTCACTGCTGGCTTCCACTGTTCCCAAAACGAAAGGACTGGTTAGGAGGGGTGGCTGCTGAGCCAGCTTGTTCTCCCACAGCCTGTGGTGACTTGGTCTTTCGGCAAGTCAGGATGCCGTGAGACGCACCCCCACAGCCCGCGCATTTGTGCTCATATCTGCACCCCTCCCTGGTGCACCCACTCGGCTTGTTAAAGTGGAAGCAGGCCTTTGACTGCGGTGCCTTTGCCGCATTTCGGCCTTTGGGTTTCGCTGGCACCTGATGGAGGACTGTTGGCCGGGAAAAAATCTGAAGCCAAAGTTGGGTGTCGATCATTCCCCAAGGCCTTGATGGCTCCGCCTCCTTTCGAGACCGGAATTGCTGATCATACATGGACCAGCCGCTGCCGGGGTTATCCCGGGCTGCGTTCCTAATGAGGTCCATGTATGCCAACAGGCCTTGGGTGCAATCGGGGTGCACCTTCATGTACACCGACATAAATACAAGGAATGCGGAAGACCACTGCTCAATGGTCAGCGCGGCTTTCGCTCTGCGCTCGACCTTAGGCACCAGCCTGCCTTGCTCGTCAATTGAGAAGGAAGCGACTTGCCCCTCCTCTTGCCTTTCGGTGAAAGACTTGGCCAGCAATGTAGACAAATCTACAAATTTTCCTTCACAAATTTTCATTTTCATCTCTGCAGTGACAGTTATGTTCAGCTCATCCAGATCTTGGCCTTTTGAATTAGCCAAGGCAGACCTTGCGACCAGTTCTTCCAGAGCCCTGGAACGTTCTGCGTTTTGCAGAGCCTGATCTTCCAGGGCCCTTATGCGCTGGATGAGAAAGTCTTCACTCATACCTGGGGAGGAACTGGAAGGCAGACCCTGTGCTGCCGCTGGCGTCTGCCACCAAGCCGGGTCCTGTGGAGGTCCGGTTGCCGCACTCATGGCTGGTGCTGAATAGCTCGCCTCGCACTGGACGGTCGGTGCCTGCTCCCTCTGTGGCCTACCCTGAGGACTGCGGGATCGGTGACGGGCGGGTGGCCTTCCGCTGGTTGCTCTCTGCGTGCGTCGTGGCATCTGTAACACTACTGCTATGAGATATATTTCAAAACAAATGACAACGCGGTGGGACTTTACTTTATTTATTTATTGAATTACTTATTTTAATTTATTTTATTTTTTTGACTAATATATTTATTTATCCCTTTTATTTAGCTGCTGCTGTTGTTGTAATTCCTTACTTAACAACAGAAGCTACTATTCACAGGAGCTAACTCTTCATGCGTACCCCTGCCCTGGTTATTAGTATATTACACACACCACGCTTGCTATTACTGCCTGGACCGAAAACTAGGTCAACGACGCTCTCTGGCTTTTGCCAATTGCTTTGTTTACTAAGCTGAAATTGGGTCACCCACGCTTTCGTGGCTACACAAGTTAGGTTTACCAGTTCGAACGCAAACGGACGTACAAGTTAACAATGCGTTACACTTTCGAAGAAAAAACTGTTACACTTTCGAAGAAAAAACTGACTCGAGACAAATGAAGGTGACTAACGAACCTGAAAAGCCTCTGCTTAGGAATAATTCCCAGGATTGTAAAACATGATGAATAGAACCAAATTGACCAAGTGTCAAATCAG
>JAXHUV010000164.1:0-5149 GCA_034189445.1 Pseudomonadota bacterium | reverse complement strand
CACCGTCACCACTGTGCGACGTCCAGAAACCGTTCGTCCTCGAGCAGGTCGATGGACGAAAACACTTTCCAGACTTCCTCGTTGCGTTCGTAACCGCCCGAGACAAACGGTCGAACGTTTTCAGGTACGCCCTCGGGCGAATCCTTGAAACTGTCAGTTGCGAAGTACTGCATGCCCAAGACGCTGTCGACCACCAGCCCGCTGAAAATATCGCCCTGTTCAACAACCAGCACTCGCCGTTCCCGCTGACTCCGGGATGAGCGGGGGATATCGAAAAAGCTGGCGAGATCAACCAGGGGCAGGAGGCGGCCGCGGACATTGGCCGCGCCAAGAAGAAACGGGCGAACCCCCGGTATCTGGGTAAACCGGGGGACATGGAGGATTTCAGTGACTTCGCCCATGGGGGTAACATAGCGTTCGCCCGCGAGAACGAAGCCGATACCGTTCCACAGCTCAACGGCTTCCTGTTGTTCCGGAAGGCCGGCAGCCAGGGACCGGCTACGCTTGGCGATATCCGTCAGAACGGCGAAAGGGGCGGACATGCGTGCTCCAGGGTTGATGGTCAGGCAATCAGACTGTTGATTGTTTTGATCAGGTCGTCTTCGTTAATCGGCTTAACCAGGTAACCCTTGGCGCCCTGGCGTGTGCCCCACACCCGATCAGTTTCCTGATCCTTGGTGGTTACGATTATCACCGGGATGGAGGCGGTCTCCGGTGCGCGGGTCAGCTGGCGGGTTGCCTGGAAGCCGTTCAGGCCAGGCATAACCACATCCATCAGAACCAGATCCGGGGTCTCGGTACGGGCCTTGGCAACACCGTCCGCGCCGTTGTCGGCGGTCAGCACTTGGTGCTTGTGTTTTTCCAGGATCGTGGAAATTTTCTTAAGCTCGGTAGGGGAATCGTCAACAATCAGAATGCGGGCCATGGTTTCCTCGATGGTTCTTGGAGTCAGTAGGGTTACTGTTCCGCCTGCGGAACATACTGGCGGATGGTATTGAGCAGCTCATCCTTACTGAACGGTTTGGTCAGATACTGGTCCGAGCCGACGATGCGGCCTTTGGCCTTGTCGAACAGCCCGTCCTTGCTGGAGAGCATGATAACCGGCGTCTTCTTGAAGGAGGAATTATTCTTGATAAGCGCGCAGGTCTGGTAGCCGTCCAGGCGGGGCATCATGATATCAACAAAAATGATGTCCGGCTGGGAATCGGCAATCTTGGCAAGCGCGTCAAAGCCGTCAGTCGCGGTGATGACCTCACAGCCGACTTTTTTCAGAAGGGTTTCCGCGGTGCGACGTATGGTTTTACTGTCGTCGATCACCATGATCTTCAAGTTCTCGAAGTTGTCATCCATTGTCCAACTGCCTTGCGCTCAGCGACTGTCGTTATTTTAAAACGGGTGTTTTAACACAAACCTTAAGGTTCTTCTATAAGCCCTGCTCATTTATAGATTATCAATGGCCGGATAAAAAGTATTAGTTTGTGACCAAATGTACTTCTGCCCGCAACGTCACGTAACTGACTGAGGATTTCTCCGGATGCATTTGCGGCTCGGGTACAATACCATCTGAAGTCACAGCATAGCACTTAATGCCCGGCCCGCTCTGCAGACCGGTTCGTGTTTTTAACCCTCAGGAGTGCAGGAACGCCCATGACCGTCAGACTCGGGATCGTGATGGATCCAATAGAAAATATCCACTTCAATAAAGACAGCTCACTGGCCATGTTGCTGGCGGCCCAGAACCGTGGTTGGCAAATCGAGTATATGGAGCTGCCGGACATGTATCTGGAGGGCGGCCGGGCGATGGCCCATACCCGCGACCTGACCGTCCACATGGATCCGGAGAACTGGCATACCTTCGGGCCTGCCCGGGATCGGGCGCTGGGCGATCTCGATATCATCCTCATGCGCAAGGATCCGCCGGTGGACCGGGAGTTCCTGATGGCCACCTATATACTGGAGGCGGCCGAGCAGCAGGGCGCGCTGGTGGTCAACCCGGCGTCCACGCTCCGGGATTGCAACGAAAAGCTGTTTGCCACTCAGTTCGAGGACCTGACACCACCACTGCTGGTCAGCCGTTCGGCAAGCCGGTTCCGCGAGTTTTATGCCAGGCACGGTGATGTCATCATGAAGCCGGTGGACGGTATGGGCGGGCATTCGATCTTCCGGATCAAGGAGAATGATTTTAATCTGGGGGTCATTATCGAAACCCTCACCAACTATGGCGCCCACCAGGCCATGGCCCAGAAATACATTCCACAAATCAGCGATGGCGACAAGCGCATCCTGCTGATCGATGGTGATCCGGTACCCTACGCCCTTGCGAGAATTCCGTCCCACGGAGAGAATCGGGGCAATCTTGCCGCTGGCGGCCGTGGTGAAGGCCGGGAACTGACCGCCCGGGATCGGGAAATCTGCGAGCGCGTTGCGCCGGTAATAAAAAAGAAAGGCCTCATTTTTGTCGGCCTGGACGTGATCGGTGATTATCTGACCGAAATCAATGTCACCAGCCCGACCTGCATTCGGGAACTGGATGCGGCCTTCGGGATTGATATCAGTGGCATGCTGATGGACGCCATTGCAAAGCGTCTGGGACAGGCGTAGCCCGGCAACACTGGCGGGACAGGTTTAACGACAGGACCAGGATCAGGAATGGCAGTTCAGGTAAGCGACTTCGACCGGTTTTCCTTCACCCTTTTCATGGCACTGGCGGTGCACGCCATCCTGGTGCTGGGAATTACCTTCGCGCCTGAGCCGCCCCATTCCTCCGCCCAGACCATGGAAATCACTCTGTCCCGGATTGACGACGAAGAAGCTCCGGAGAAAGCGGACTTTCTGGCCCAGACCAACCAGAAAGGTAGTGGCACCCAGGAAGATGCCCGGGAAATGACTACGCCCCAACCGGCGGATGTCAGCCAGCCTGAGGTGGCCCGGGTGCAGCCCGAACCGCCGGCCCGGACAGAGCCGCAGCCGCGCCAGGAGGAGCAGGTGGTGCAGACGGAGAGTCCGTCCAGTCAGAAGGTTCAGCAGCCCGAAGAGCGGACCAAACCGGAAGAGGGACCTCTGCCGGTGCGGGAGAAAAAGAGCCTGATGGAGCGCAGCCTCGAAATTGCCAGCCTGGAGGCCCGCCTAGATGCCCAGCAGCAGGCCTATGCCCGCAGGCCCAGGGTGATGCGGGTTACCGCTGCTTCCACGCTCAAGTCCACCAACGCCTGGTACGTTCAGAATTGGGTGAGCAAGGTTACCCGGGTGGGCAATATCAACTACCCGACCGAGGCGCGTCGTGCCGGAATCTATGGCACACTGAGAATGCTGGTGTCACTAAAGAAAGATGGCAGCATTAAAGAAGTGGCTATTCTGCAGTCTTCCGGCAGTACCCTGCTGGACGATGCTGCAGTTCGCATTGTCAGGATGGCCTCGCCTTTTGCACCGTTTCCGGAAGAAATGCGGCAAGAGGTGGATGAACTCGAAATCATACGTACCTGGTCTTTCCAACGTCGGGGGCTGACATCCGGATGACAGCATCAAAGCACTTTCCCCACAGCTTGCGGCACCATTTCCTGGTGGCATCACCCTATCTCGCTGACCCGCGCTTCCATGGTGGTGTCATCTATCTTTGTGAGCACTCCGACGATGGTGCCCTGGGGTTAATGATCAATCACCCGCTGGACATTCATCTGGGCGAGATTCTGGAACAACTGGACCTGCCAGGGGGTGAACTGGATCTGCCGGTATTCAGCGGCGGCCCGGTGCAGCCGGAACGGGGCTTTGTGCTGCATCCTCCCGGAACCAGCTGGCAGAACACGGCAAAAGTAACCGAGGACGTTCTGCTGACCACATCCCGTGACGTATTGGCGGGCCTTGGCCGTGGCGAAGGCCCCGATGACTATCTGGTGGTCCTGGGTTACTCTGGCTGGAGCGAGGGGCAGCTGGAAGAGGAACTGGGCAGTAACGCCTGGCTGACTTGCCCGGCCACCACCGACATCCTGTTTCATACCCTCTGGGAAGAGCGCTACAAGGCGGTGCTCCAACTGATCGGCATTGATCTCAACCAGCTCAGTGAATCGGTCGGCCATGCCTGAGCCAGCCAGCCGTCGGGTGATGGCGTTTGATTTTGGTACCCGCTGGATTGGCGTTGCCATCGGCCAGGAATTGCTGGGCAGCGGGCGACCGGTGGCGCGGATTCCCGCCCGCGATGGTATCCCGGACTGGCAACAGGTTGAGTCCCTGCTTGAGGAGTGGCGCCCGGATCTGGTGGTGGTTGGCCTGCCACTCAATATGGACGACACCGAAAACGACATGTGTGCCCGGGCGCGCAAGTTCGGCAAGCGCCTGCATGGCCGCTATCACCTGCCGGTCGAGATGGTGGATGAGCGGCTCACCAGCTTCGAGGCCAAGGGTGAGGCGATGACCGCCGGGGGCAGTCGTGATTTTGGTCGTCATGGGGTGGATGACCGGGCTGCGGTGCTGATTCTGGAAACCTTTTTTGGCCAGCGGGAAAATGACGCCGGTGCTTGACGCAGGCCGGTTTTTTAACGTTTCAAACAGTGAGGACTGAATGACGGCATTGCTTGATATTGATCAGTTGCTTGACCAGATGGAAACCGGGCTGCGTCAGGCCCTTGAGCAACGGGGCGTGGAATCTCCGGTGCTGATCGGTATACGGACCGGTGGCGTCTGGCTGGCGGATGTGCTCAGCAAACGCCTGGGTATCGAGGAGCCGTCCGGCGAACTGGACATCTCCTTCTACCGCGATGATTTCAGCCGCATTGGCCTGAACCCCCGGGTCAAACCCTCAAGTCTGCCATTCGATACCGAAGAGCGGGATATCATCCTGATTGACGATGTCATCATGAGCGGCCGGACCATCCGTGCCGCCATGAATGAGATCTTCGATTATGGCCGCCCAGCCAGTATCATACTGGCCACCCTGGTTGACCTCGGAGCCCGGGAACTGCCCATCCAGCCTGACGTGGCTGGCAAGACGATGGCGCTGGAATCTCATCAGCGCGTCAAGCTGCGTGGCCCCGATCCGCTCCGCATTGAGCTTCAGGAAGCCGGACAATAAACCTCCGAATCAGATAACAGGCGAGCCATGACCGCGAACGACGCTTCCCCGCACCACTTGCAGCTGACCCGGGCACACAGATAC
>JAXHUV010000163.1:1834-5216 GCA_034189445.1 Pseudomonadota bacterium | reverse complement strand
CGGCTCATATTTCCCGGCTTTTTCGTTGCATAGAACCACTATGCGCCTCAAAATCCAGAAAATCTGCGCTCGCTTTCCCACCTTGCTCGCGACGATTGCTTAAGTCCGACAGGCTGCTAGGATAAAAGAAAAAGCCTTCCGAGGATTCCTATGGATATTACTGAACTGCTTGCCTTTTCGGCCAAACAGGGTGCGTCTGACTTGCACCTTTCCGCCGGCCTGCCCCCGATGATTCGTGTTGACGGTGATGTACGCCGCATCAACCTGCCGCCCATGGAGCATAAAGAAGTCCACGGGCTGATCTACGACATC
This sequence comes from Pseudomonadota bacterium, assembly GCA_034189445.1. Lineage (GTDB taxonomy): Bacteria > Pseudomonadota > Gammaproteobacteria > Pseudomonadales > Oleiphilaceae > Marinobacter. The sequence continues at coordinate 4,904 of JAXHUV010000163.1, read as the reverse complement.
ATGAACGACAAGCAGCGTAAGGACTACGAGGAATTTCTGGAAACCGACTTTTCGTTCGAAGTTCCGGGTGTCGCCCGTTTCCGTGTTAATGCCTTTAACCAGAACCGTGGCGCCGGTGCCGCGTTCCGGACAATCCCTTCCAAGGTTCTGACCATGGAAGACCTGGGCATGGGCCAGGTCTTCAAGGACGTGTCCTCGGTGCCCCGGGGGCTGGTATTGGTGACCGGTCCGACCGGCTCCGGTAAGTCCACCACCCTGGCGGCGATGATTGATTACATCAACGATACCCGCTATGAACACGTGCTTACCATTGAAGATCCCATCGAGTTCGTACACGACTCCAAGAAATGTCTGGTTAACCAGCGGGAAGTTCATCGGGATACCCTGGGTTTTAATGAAGCCTTGCGTTCTGCCCTGCGGGAAGACCCGGACATCATCCTGGTGGGTGAGCTTCGGGATCTGGAAACCATCCGCCTGGCCCTGACGGCCGCCGAGACCGGTCACCTGGTCTTCGGCACACTGCATACCACCTCGGCCGCCAAGACCATTGACCGGATTGTTGACGTGTTTCCGGCGCAGGAAAAGTCCATGGTGCGTTCGATGCTCTCGGAATCCCTGCAGGCGGTTATTTCCCAGACCCTGATGAAGAAAATGGGTGGTGGCCGAATCGCGGCCCACGAAATCATGATCGGCACCTCGGCAATTCGTAACCTGATTCGGGAAGACAAGATTGCCCAGATGTACTCGTCGATTCAGACCGGGGGCTCTCTGGGCATGCAGACTCTGGATCAGTGCCTTGAGAAGTTGCTGCAGAAAGGGCTGATCTCCCGCGAAGCGGCGCGGGCCAAGGCGAAAATGCCTGATAACTTTTAAAAAGCTAAAAGGCATGCTCCCGAAGCCGAATTGTTGGTGCCGGGAGCAGAGGGGTAATGCATCGGACTCCCCGAATAAAGTTTGAAGGGTGGGGCGGGTGCGGCTTCCCGGGACTGTCTGCAGCATGGATGCTGCAGTCAAGCGTACATGGACGTATTCACAGCGTGTCCCGGGAAGCCGCACCCGCCCCACCCAGGCACCAAGCAATGAAGACTGGGTATAAAAATGGAATTCGAAAAACTGTTACGGCTGATGGTGGAAAAAGGCGGTTCGGACCTGTTTATTACCGCGGGTGTGCCGCCGAGCATGAAGGTAAACGGGAAAGTGCTGCCGGTCACCAAGAACGCGCTGACCCCGGAGCAGACCAGGGAGTTTGTTTACGGCTCCATGAACGACAAACAGCGGGCCGAGTTCGAGGAAAGCCACGAGTGTAACTTTGCCATCAGCGCCCGAGGTATTGGCCGGTTCCGGGTATCCGCGTTCTTCCAGCGTAACCTGTGTGGCATGGTGCTGCGCCGGATCGAGGTGAAAATCCCGCAAATTGATGATCTGTCGTTGCCGGAGGTGATCAAGGAACTGGCCATGACCAAGCGGGGCCTGATCATGTTCGTGGGCGCCACCGGTACCGGTAAGTCAACTTCGCTGGCGGCCATGCTGGGGCACCGGAATCGCAACAGCCGTGGTCACATCATTTCGATTGAAGACCCGATCGAATTCGTGCACCAGCACCAGGGTTGTATCGTCACCCAGCGTGAAGTGGGTATCGACACCGAAAGCTTCGAAGTGGCGCTGAAGAACACCCTGCGTCAGGCGCCGGACGTGATTCTGATCGGTGAGGTGCGTACCCGCCAGACCATGGAGTACTCGGTGCAGTTTGCCGAGACTGGTCACCTGTGTCTGGCGACACTGCACGCCAACAACGCCAACCAGGCGCTGGATCGGATTATCCAGTTTTTCCCTCCGGAGCAGCATAACCAGATCTGGATGGACCTGTCCCTGAACCTCAGGGCTATTGTGGCGCAGCAACTGATTCCCACGCCGGATGGTAAGGGGCGTAAGGCGGTTATCGAGGTGCTGATCAATACCCCGCTGGTGGCGGACCTGATCCGGAAGGGCGAAGTACATCGGCTGAAGGGGTTGATGGCCAAATCCAACGAATCCGGCATGCAGACCTTTGATCAGGCGTTGTATCAGCTGTATTCAGAGGGCTCGATTACCTACGAAGACGCCCTGGCCCATGCCGATTCCGCCAACGATTTGCGTCTGTTGATCAAACTGGGTGCCGGTGCCCAGGGAGCCGATAAGCTCTCATCCTCTATTGACAAGCTTTCAATCCAGGATGACTGACGGCTGGACCAACATAGATATGGGGCGTACAAAGTTAGGGCTCTGAACCGTTAGCAATGGCATTTGAGGCCAGCAAGGCTTTTTGTTCATTCCCGAGCCGGTGGCCCAGCCACCAGGCTGATCAGCCAACCACCTGGCCACGGTAGATGACCTTCTTCTTCCGGGGCGTGTCTATCCCTCGTTCCTCGTGATCCTCTGCTGATGCCGCTGGTGCATCCGCAATCACCTGGCCCCGATAAGTGCGCTTGAAACCGTCGTCTTCTTTCTCCGGTTTGATATTCAGCTGTGGAACCTGTTCCTTGAGGGTTTCCCAGGTGCGGGTCAACTGGCTCGAGCGGGTTTTCCGCGCGTAATCGGCCAGTTGTTGTTCGAGATGCTCTTCCGTGAGGTGCAGTTTGACGCCGAATTCGGTGTGAATCAGGCGGCGGCACTGGTGAACCAGTTTCAGCACGCTAGGGTCCAGCAGCCAGCTGCGTTCAGATGCCAGAGAAGTCATGGTATGAGCCTCGGAGATGGATGTCACAACATGGCGCTGCCCGGTATGCCTGGTGGGCAGGGCACCGACTCTGATTGTGTAGCGAATATCGTGCCGTGAGAGTGGTGATTCTGCCGAGAGGGTGTGGCTGCGGCCTGCCGTGCAGTACCAGGGCTTGAGGGCAGGCTCAGCGATCGATACCTCGGTCCATTACGGTGCGTTTTCGGGCTTCCATGCCCTTTTCTGGGTCGAGTTAGTGCGCCTCGTCCCAGTTGTCGCCGGCCCCGGCTTCCACCAACAGGGGAACATTCAGTTGGGCGGCTGCGGACATGCGCGTCTCCAGTCCTGACCGGATCTTGTCGAGCGCCGACTCCT
>JAXHUV010000163.1:0-1734 GCA_034189445.1 Pseudomonadota bacterium | reverse complement strand
TAGTGCGCCTCGTCCCAGTTGTCGCCGGCCCCGGCTTCCACCAACAGGGGAACATTCAGTTGGGCGGCTGCGGACATGCGCGTCTCCAGTCCTGACCGGATCTTGTCGAGCGCCGACTCCTTCACTTCCAGAATCAGCTCATCGTGAACCTGCATGGTCATCCGGGCTTCGTCGGCGTGTTCCCTGAGCAGCCAGTTCTCAACATCCACCATGGCCCGTTTGATGATGTCCGCTGCAGAGCCCTGCATAGGGGCGTTGATCGCGGTGCGCTCGGCAGCCTGCTGCAGCTGTTTGTTGCGGGCGTTGATTTCCGGCAGATACAGGCGACGGCCGAACAGGGTTTCGACAAAGCCGTCCTTGTGCGCCTGTTTGCGGATGTTGTCCATGTATTTCAGAACGCCGGGGTAGCGTTCGAAATAACGATTGATGTATCGCTGGGCCAGTTTGCGCTCAACGTCCAGTTGCCGGGACAGGCCAAAGGCGGACATGCCGTAGATCAGCCCAAAGTTGATGGCTTTGGCGCTCCTGCGCTGGTCTGAGGAAACCTCCTCCAGGCTGACGCCGAATACTTCCGATGCCGTGGCCTTGTGGATGTCCTCGCCATTCTCAAACGCATTCAGCAGCCCCATGTCTCCGGAGAGGTGGGCCATGATCCGAAGTTCGATCTGGGAGTAGTCGGCAGCCACCAGTTTGTAACCCTCGGGTGCGATAAAGGCCTGCCGGATACGGCGTCCCTGCTCGCTGCGAATGGGGATGTTCTGCAGGTTGGGCTCCGACGATGACAGCCGGCCGGTGGCGGTGACCGCTTGATGGTAGGAGGTGTGGACACGACCGGTGCGGTGGTGAATCAGTTCCGGCAGGGTGTCGGTGTATGTGGACTTGAGTTTGCTCAGGCTGCGGTGCTCAAGAATCAGGCGCGGCAGCTCGTGTTCGTGGGCGAGCTCCTGCAACACCGGTTCCGCCGTTGAGGGCGCGCCCTTGGGGGTTTTCTTGACGACCGGCAGCCCCATCTTGTCGTAGAAAATCGCCTGCAGCTGTTTGGTGGAGCCCAGATTGAAGGTTTCGCCGGCGACTGAGTGGGCTTCCTTTTCCAGCTCGGCCAGGCGCTCTGCCAGCTCCTGACTGTGCTGGCGCAGGGTGCTGGCGCTGATCAGGGTGCCGCGCTGCTCCATACGCGACAGCACCGGCACCAGCGGCAGATCGATTTCTTCATAGACAGACGCCAGTTTCCCGGTTTCTGCCAGCTGTGGCCTGAGGGTCTGGTGCAGGCGCAGGGTGATGTCCGCATCCTCGGCGGCATAGGGTGCGGCCTTTTCAAGCTCGATCTGATTGAAGGTGAGCTGTTTCGCGCCTTTGCCGGCAATGGACTCGAAGCTGATGGTTTTCTCGCCCAGGTAGTGCATGGCGAGGCTATCCATATCGTGCCGGGTGGCTACGGAATTGAGAACATAGGATTCCAGCATGGTGTCCTCGGCAATGCCCTCCAGGGTAATGCCGTGATTGGCCAGTACGTTCTTGTCGTATTTCAGGTTCTGGCCGACCTTGGCCAGGCCGGGGTCCTCCAGCAGCGGTTTGAGCTGGTCCAGCACCGTATTACGGTCCAGTTGGTCGGGCGCGCCCATGTAGTCGTGTGCCAGGGGAACATAGGCGGCTTCACCCGGTTTGATGGCGAAGGAGACCCCCACAATTTCGGCGTCAATGTACCGGAGGCTGGTGGTTTCGGTGTCGAAGGCA
>JAXHUV010000162.1:0-5272 GCA_034189445.1 Pseudomonadota bacterium | reverse complement strand
CCGAGAGACTGTTGTACATGGTGTCTGCGTCGGCAGCCATGCCGACGAAAAAACGATCAATCCGCCCGTAAAGCTCGCGGAATTCGGCCGGCTGCATTTCCCGGCGACGCAAGCGCTGCCATTCACCATGCAAAGCGGCGGCCTCATCTCTCAGAGCATTGGCCACCGGCATGACCTCCTCAACCAGATCCATGGTCCGGTTGGCCGCTTCACCGGTCATCTGCACCACGTATTCGAGGCGATCGGAAGCATCCGTCATCTTCGACAGCGCTTCCTGCTGTTCGGCGTTACGGGGGTCAATCTGGAAGTTCCGGATTGCTTCGTGCAGGCTCCGGGTTAATCGCCCTACCTCGCGATACAGGCTCTGATCCCTGACTTCGCTGAGTTCATTGATCAGAGTCATGGCTTTGGCATAATCACCCGCATCAACACTCTCCGCCAGTTCCGCCGCCTGCCGCTGAAGCTTTTCCGTCACCTCCGGTTCAAGGCCCCGATGGTTCTTTTTGCTATCGCTCATGAGAGCCATCCGACCTCTGGTTACTGGATTCTTTCAAAGATTTTCTCAATCTTTTCCTTGAGTACCGCGGCAGTAAACGGCTTGACAACATACCCATTAACGCCAGCCTGGGCAGCGGCAACAATCTGGTCCCGCTTGGCCTCGGCCGTAACCATTAATACCGGCAGGGATTTCAGGTTCTCATCGGCCCGAACGGCCTTGAGCAGGTCAAAGCCGGACATACCCGGCATGTTCCAGTCGGTGACCAGAAAATCGTATTTGCCGCTCTTGAGCATCGGCAGGGCTGTGTTGCCATCGTCTGCTTCATCGGTATTGGTGAAGCCCAGATCACGCAGCAGGTTCTTGATGATCCGTCGCATGGTGGAGAAATCGTCCACAATGAGGATTTTCATGTTCTTGTCCAATGGGACCTCCAGTTAGTAACACCCGGAATTCGTTTGACCTTCGCGTTCAAAGTCTAGCAGGCCGCTGTTTTAACCGCTTATTGTCAGACCTTTGCTTCGGTTGTAAAGCATCGGTTACCAAAAACTACAGACTGCGCCTTCGCGGACACAGACTGAACACGGTCAGCTGTCCGATTCCTGGCGCCAATCCGACAGCCGGCCCCGAAGGCGCAAGGCAGCCTGGCTGTGAATCTGGCTTACCCGGCTCTCGCTGACGCCAAGCACTGCACCAATCTCCTTGAGATTCAGTTGTTCCTGGTAATACAGGCTCAATACCAGTTTTTCCCGCTCTGGCAGGTTTTCAATGGCCTCGGCGAGGCTGCGCCGGAAGGCATCGGAGGACAACCCCTCGAGCGGATCATTCCGCACCTCTACCTGTTGTATCGGCGCCTCTCCGGATTCATTGAGCTCATCGAGACTAAAAAGTCGGCCACTGTTGGCGTCGGAAAGGTAGCCATGATATTCGGCCAGCCCCATACCCAACTCTTCCGCCACTTCCATATCCTGGGCTGCACGGCCCAGACGGTCTTCAACGGCCTTGATAGCCCGGGAAATACGACGGGCATTGCGATGGACGGAACGGGGGACCCAGTCGCCCTTGCGGATTTCATCCACCATGGCACCGCGAATCCGGATACCGGCATAGGTCTCGAAGGTTGCACCTTTGGTGGAGCTGTAGCGCTGGGCCGCTTCAAGCAAGCCGATCATGCCGGCCTGCATCAGGTCTTCAAGCTGAACGGAAGCCGGCAGGCGGGCCATCAGGTGAAGGGCGATTTTCTTGACCAGCGGCGCATGCTGCTCAACAAGCTGTGGCGGCTTCCGCGCGCCTGACCGGTTATAGATTCCGAGATTTTTCGCCAATGTCATGTATCCGGTTTCTTGTTTGACTGGATCCGATTCAGACTTCGACGAGCCGTTCGACAAAAAATTCCAGATGGCCGCGGGGAGAGGACGGCAACGGCCAGCTATCCACCTTGTCCGCCAGCGCCTTGATGGCCAGTGAAGCCTTCGCCCTGGGATAGGCATCCAGCACCGCACGCTGTCGCTGAACCGCTTTCTTGACAGCCTCATCGTAGGGGACCATCCCGACATATTGTAGTGCCACATCCAGGAAGCGCTCGGTGACCCGGGTCAGTTTTTCAAACAGATGCCGGCCTTCCTGCTCGTTTCGCACCTGGTTGGCAAGAATGCGGAAGCGGTTGGTTCCATAATCCCGGTTCATCAGCTTGATCAGGGCGTAGGCATCGGTAATTGAGGTTGGCTCATCGCAAACCACGAGCAACAATTCCTGGGACGCCCTCAGAAAACTGACCACCGATTCGGAGATGCCGGCAGCGGTATCCACGATCAGCACATCGACCTGATCCCCCAGCTCGCTGAACGCGTTAATCAACCCGGCATGCTCCATGGGGCTGAGCTGGGTCATTCTCTGGGTACCGGAGGAGGCGGGAACAATCTTGATGCCGCCGGGACCATTCACCAGAACGTCCCTGAGATCACAGTCGCCCGCCAGAACATCCTGGAGGTTACGGTTGGCGGTAATACCCAGCAATACATCGATATTGGCCAGCCCCAGGTCGGCGTCGAGCAGCACCACTCTCCGGCCTTTCTGCGCCAGGGCAATTCCGAGGTTTACCGACACGTTACTTTTGCCGACTCCACCCTTCCCGCCGGAAACCGCGATCACCTGTACCGGATGTGCTCTGCTCATACTGTGTTTGTCTCTCGCCACGTTTCGCCGGCTGCTTTCCGACGCCTGCTGTCAATCTGTCCGGTTCTGCCCGGCCTCAGGCGTGCTCCTTCAGGCCCTCTGCGACCGCCTGCCGCTGAAGCATTTTAAGCCGATCCACCGCTAGCCGCACCAGCGGAACCGCTTCCGCGTGGTGCAGGTCTTCAGGAATTTTCTGCCCGTCTGTGTAATAGGCTACCGGCAGACCGGTTTCCATCACAAAGCCCAGGGGTTCACCCAGGGTCAGGGCCTCGTCAATCTTGGTCATTACACAGCCCGCCAGATTTGCCATCTTATAGCAATGCCAGACGGATTTCATGATGCGCGGCTGGCTGGTTGCCGAGACCACCAGGTGTGTGTGTACATTGTGATGGCTGCGAGCCAGCTCGGCCAGTTGTTCCTGGTAACCTTTGTCGGCGCTGGTCAGCCCGGCGGTATCAATCAGGACCAGGTGACGGTCCGACAGCTCGTCCAGAATATCATCCAGGCTGTGGCTCTCATCCACGACACGAACCGGTACGTTCAGAATACGACCGAACACGAACAACTGCTCGTGCGCCGCCACCCGATAGCGGTCGGTGGTAACCAGGGCCACCGAGTCGGAGCCATGCCTGAGCACGTAACGGGCCGCCAGTTTACCAATGGTGGTGGTTTTGCCGGAGCCGGTGGGCCCCACCAGAGCGTAGGCGCCACCCTCATCGAGCCACTCCATGCGGGAGGTCCGGACGCCGGTACATAGCATTTTCAGGGACTGTTTCCAGCCATCTTCCAGTCGCCCTGCCTTATGGCGCCGGGAAATTGACCCCGCCAGATCACTACCAAGCCCGAATTCCTGTAAACGCTCGGCCAGCCTCTGCTGAACGGCGGTGGCTGCCGAAACCTCCGGTTTCCGTTGCGGCCGACGGCCCTGCATCATGTCCCTCAGTGAACCGATCTCCGCCCGCATCTGCGCCAACTCATCGGAATAGGCTTCCTTAGGCGTTTGCACCAGAGGCTCAATGCCCTCAACACCACCGCTTACCGTTTCCTGGACTGCAGTAAACGACGAGCCGGCATAGCTGGCTCCCCGGGATGCCCGCTTTTCCCTGACATCACGGATGCGATCACGGGACCGGCTAAGCTCATCCTCAAGACGGCGGTGCTGATCGGCCTGCATCTCCGCAAGACGGGCCCCGTTGACCGCTTCCTCGGCCTGATTGCCCAGGCGCTGACGCGCCATGTTTTCGTCGTAGTCCAGCGCCGTCACTATTTCGACACCGCCGTCGACCCGACGGTTGGAAAGAATCACGGCATCCGGCCCCATCTGTTCACTGACCTGTTTCAGCGCCTCTGCCATGGTCTGAGCAAAAAACCGTTTTACTTTCATGCTGATTCTTCCTCCACCGGCAACGCCGTGCCGGCGCTGTCCGTTCTGTCATCCGCGCCGTTACTGGCCAACGGACGCCACGATCGTAATCTGTTTGTTATCGGGAATTTCCTGGTACGAGAGCACGTGCAGTCGCTCTACCCCATAACTGGCAAACTTCGCCAGCACCGGCCTCAAGGGCCCCGACACCAGCAGAATGGCCGGTTTTCCGAGTACCTCCTGGCGCTGGACACTCTCCTGAAGCGAGCGCTGAAGCTTTTCAACCATAGTCGGCTCCAGCACCAGGCCAATATCTTCCTGACCGCCGGATTGTTGACTCTGTTGAACGGACTTTAGCAATAACTGTTCCAGATCCGGATCCAGGGTGATCACCGGTATCTCTGATTCGTTGCCGCAAATGCTCTGGACAATCATTCGGCGCAGGGATTGCCGGGCCACGGTCGTCAGCAGCTTGGGATCCTGGCTCTTCGGATACACGTTCACGATGGCTTCGGCAATGGACCGCATATCCCGGATCGGCACCTCTTCCTTCAGGAGGTTCTGCAGTACCTGTAGCAGCAGACTGATGGAAACGGTGGTGGGCACCAGTTCCTCGGCCAGTTTCGGAGAAGCCTTCTCCAGTTGATCCAGCCACTTCTGGACTTCCTCGTGGCCCAGCAGTTCGTGGGCGTGCTTCTGCAACACCTGGTTCAGGTGGGTGGCGACTACGGTACTGGCATCGACCACGGTATAGCCAAGCGTCTGGGCCTGGTCTTTCCTGTCCGGCTCAATCCAGCAGGCATCCAGACCAAACGCCGGATCCTTGCCTTCAATCCCCTCGACTTTGCCGAATACCTGGCCGGGGTCTATAGCCAGCTCGCGGTCCGGGTGAATTTCCGCCTCGGCAATAGTCACGCCCATCAGGGTGATGCGGTAGACGTTGGGCATCAGATCCAGGTTGTCGCGAATATGCACCGAGGGCATCAGGAAGCCCAGATCCTGTGACAGTTTTTTACGGACACCCTTGATGCGACTGAGCAGCTGACCACCCTGGGACTTGTCCACCAACGGAATCAGCCGATACCCCACTTCCAGACCAACGATATCGACGCTGGACACGTCGTCCCAGTCCAGCTCTCTGGTCTCTCCGGGTGCCGGCAGCTGACGGCCCTGATCACCACCCGCGTCGCCGCTCAGGGGCAGATCCCGATCCGCTGATCGCAGTGCCGCACCGCCAC